>JBAPSY010000384.1:0-11375 GCA_049281855.1 Anaerolineales bacterium | reverse complement strand
TTCGCGGGTTACGGCGTGGCGGACGGCGGACGCGACTACGATCCGGTCTACCTGCCCGAGGGTCTGTTACGCAACGTCTATTTTCCACCTTACGAGGCCGCATTGAAGGCCGGCGTCGGGACGTTTATGAGCGCCTATATGGACCTCAACGATGTCCCCGCAAGCGGGAACCGCTTCTTGCTGCGCGACGTCCTGCGGGGCGAGTGGGGATTCAAGGGCTTCGTTGTCAGCGACGCGTTTGCCGTCGCGAGTCTCGTCACCCAGGGCTTCGCGCGCGACGGGCGCGACGCGGCCTTCCGCGCGCTGAGTGCGGGCGTCGACATGGACATGGCCAGCAACACCTACCCGCAGCACCTCGCCGGGCTCGTCATGGACGGCACACTGAAGCTGACCGACATCGACGCGGCTGTGCAGCCCATTCTCGCGATCAAGGTTCGTATGGGGCTCTTTGAGCAGCCGTACGCCGACGAGTCGAAGCTGGCGCAGGTTGTCGCACTGCCCGAGCACCGAAAGGAAGCGCGGCTCGCCGCACAGCGGTCGATGGTGCTGCTGCGGAACGAAGGCCAGCTCCTTCCGCTCGCGAAGAGCCTGAGGAACGTGGCCGTGATCGGTCCTGTGGCCGACTCGAAGGAGGCGACGGAGGGTTCGTGGATGGTCTTCGACCACAAACCGGCTGCCGTCACAGTCGTCGAAGGCATGCGTGCCAAGCTGCCGGGAGCGAGAATCGAGTACGCCCCCGGCCCTGAGATCCGGCGTGACATCGCATCATGGTTCGATGACATGACACCCGGAGCCAAGAAAGCCGCCCAAACGCCCGAGCAGGCAGAGTCCGCCTTCCAGATGGCTGTAGCTACGGCACGCAACGCGGATCTCGTCGTGATGGCTCTCGGCGAGAACGCCGACATGGCCGGCGAAGCCGCTTCGCGTGCCTCACTCGATCTGCCGGGGCGTCAGGACGAGCTGCTCAAGGCCGTCGTTGCCCTCGGCAAGCCCGTGGTCCTCGTCCTCTTGAACGGCCGTCCGCTGAGCATCGGTTGGGCGGCGGAGAACGTATCGGCGATACTCGAGGCGTGGGAGCCCGGCAGTGAAGGCGGCCACGCCATTGCCGACATCCTGTTCGGCGATGTCAACCCGGGCGGCAAGCTGCCAGTCACCTTCCCGCGCAAGGGGAGCCACGCACCGCTCTACTACGCACGCAACCTCACGCACTCGCCCGAGGGTAGTCCAATGTACAGCCCACGCTACTGGGACGGTCCGACGACGCCACTCTATCCCTTCGGCTTTGGCCTCAGCTACACGACCTTCTCGATCACGAATCTGAAGGTTGCGGCGCCACAGGTGAAGGTGGGGAGCTCGGTGGCTGTAACAGCCGACGTGACGAACACGGGCTCGGTTGTGGGTGACGAGGTCGTGCAGCTCTACATCCATCAGAAGGCTGGCCGCGACTCGCGTCCGATGCGCGAGCTGAAGGGCTTCAAGCGTCTCACGCTGATACCCGGTGAGACAAAGACGGTCACCTTCCCTCTCGGCCCGGCCGAGCTCGGCTACTGGAGCACGAACGCCGGCAAGTGGGTCCAGGACGCAGAGACCTTCGACGTCTGGGTCGGCGCCGACTCGTTGGCGACGCTCCACGCGGACCTCGTGGTGGTCCGCTAAGAGCGGAGGAAAAGAGGCGTGACTCGAGAATGATTATCGCAGCCGTCGTGTAACTGTCTGCTGTTACCTCTGCGGAGCGTGTGCTGGCGTAATCACTGGTCAAGACCGAAGACGGTCCTGTGCCTCAGAAGAAAATCACTTTCCTCTCCAGACTGCCTGTAAAGCTCGATAATCTAAAAGAATAATGCCTTCTTCTTTGACAATATCTTTTGCCTGTTGAGAGGTCCAAAAATCAAAATCCGTCTGGCGGAAATGGTTGCCATCGGGTTCCAAGGCCAGCAATTCAGAATTATCGAGACCAGGATGTACCGCCCACTCACTCAGACCAGCCGGTAACTCGTGCAGCATCTGAGCGTAACGAGCCGATTTATTGACCGGATCAAGAAGGAAGCTGTCCAGCAAGTCGAAATCGTTGGTGGGCAAGCCCTGGTTTTGTACTTTTTGGATAAAAGATCGTCCGGTAATGCGGAACGCCAGTCCGTATTCTTTTGCCAGCCCGAGCATCAGATCGAAAATATCTACTCGGCCGTCGAGGCGCACAGCATGCCAGTCAAGATGGGCAGGCTTGAGCCCGGTTGCCAGCACGGCCTCAATCTGTGCCCTGAATTCCAATTCCAGTTGATCCAGGCTGACCTGACTTAGAAACTTCGGGAAGCCTTCAAAGCTGTAGAAGTTACCTGCTTGATCAACCAGGTCAGGCACCTTATCTTTGGAGGTTACAGGTCCCCAACTGTAATTGTCTGAATCACAGATGGTAGTGAGGTGAACACCAAAAGGAATATCGGGATGATCTTTGAGGAAGTTTATGGCGTGTAAAGCCCAAGGACAGGGGATCATCAAGCTCGTGGAACGAACCACGCCTTCCTTCAACGTCCGAAAGATGGCCTCGTTGATCGAATTGCACATCCCAAAATCGTCGGCGTTGATAATCAATAGACGAGCATCAACAGGATATCCTAGCAAGCGGTTTGTTTGGTTTTTATTCAATATTGTCATCTCCCAAATCTCCTATTTTCACTACCGGGCTGTTCCCACATCCAGCCACCCAAGGTCCCGCTTCACCCGCCCGGCGCGGCGGTCGGCCTGAAACCAACTAAGAGACAGAAACCCCGCGAACCCCAAACGCCCGTCCGCTGAGCGCGGAGTGCCAAGTCAGGTGCAAGTGGTTGTTGTGCGCGTTCAGGCGCGCATACGCCCTCCTCTTGCCGGTTACCCCATTTTCCTTTGTACGGGTATTCGCTCACAACACCACTCAATACTTCTCCCAATGAAGTACCTGCTCTAATGGCTTCTTTTTCGGAGTTGGTGTTTCCGCGGCTACGCCGATTGGAATCAAAGCCATCACACGCTTCTCGGCAGGGATACCCAGGAGGGTTTTGAATTGCTCTTCACGCGGTAAAACATCCCCCTCCACCCAACAGGTTCCATAACCCAACGCAATGCTCGCCAGAAGCATATTCTCGATAGCAGCCGCGCCGTCTTCGATCCACCAACGAGATCGAGGATCCATGACCACAACTATAACCGCACTCGCACTCGCTATCCACGCACCTGATACTTTGAACTGTGCAATCATAGCCCGATCAGTTACGATCACGAAGTCCCACGGTTGCCGATTACTTCCCGTTGCCGCCAACCGCCCCGCATCGACGATAGTCTCCAGATCCGCTTTGGGAATGGCATCGTCCGCATACCGACGGATACTTCTTCGCTTCCTTATCGCTTCTAAAGCATCCATTTCATCTCCCTTTCTATCAAACTTACTCTACCAACCACCAGTCACAATCACAAATAATAACGCCGAGTCGTGCGCGTGAGGTTGTTGGGCTTATAATTTTACATTAGCTAAAGCTCAATCGTAAGCGACATGTAAGTACTTTCCAAAATTACTTCCTTATGCTGATACCTATCCATGGGGATGCCCCCTTATCATCCAGCCCGAATTAGATTTTATATGACTTCCTGATGACGCGCCACTCATTCCTTTTAGCAATTAGCAATTATCGCGAAAACTACCCGATACCAGAGCAGGTACATCACCCAATGCCAGACAAAGAAGATCACTCGGAACAGGTAAGCGGATGACCTCTTCCCAACCTACCCCATTTAGAAACCAAAATGGGGAAGAGAAAAATCGTTCACAAATGGGACTGTAAATATTAGAGGGTTGTCAAATGCCACCAATTCTGATAATATGCATCCTATTGGTATTAATTACGAGAGCATCAAACAGGTTTCACTTGTGGCAAGATACTGCGGGAAATATGGACACTCATGGAAGTGACCAGCCCATTTAATTTTAATCGTGTAGATGTTTGATAGAAATTAAGACTAATTTACTATTATAGGAATAATTGGGATCGAGCAGTAGTTCCATCCCCGATTTTCAGATTGCCAACACGATAAGATAATTTGGCTCCAAGGATGGTGAGAGGGAAATATGAAAACTAGTCGCTTAATTAATATATTTATCGTTGTCTTCGTGGACTTGCTAGGCTTCGGGCTCATCCTGCCCCTGTTACCTTATTACGCGGAGACCTTTGGTGCAACGCCCCTGGTGATTGGCTTAATCGTCGCCTCCTATGCAGCTGCATCATTGGTTGGCGCCCCACTGATGGGTCGACTCTCCGACCGCTATGGCAGACGACCAATCCTACTGATAAGCGTTGCTGGAACTTTCATTGGTTATTTGCTTCTAGGATTCGCTCAACCGATCGGAAGCTCTTTAGCAAACCTGTTCTCCGCCCACGCGGTGAACGCATTCATCATTGGTGTCCTATTCGTCAGTCGTATGATCGATGGGTTCACTGGCGGTAATATCACCGTAGCACAGGCATATATCAGCGATGTTACTGACGAAACGAATCGCTCACGCGGTCTCGGAATTATCGGTTCTGCATTTGGTCTGGGATTTATCATTGGTCCGGCTACAGGTGGGTTACTCAGTCGCTGGGGTTATAGCGTCCCCGCGTTTGCCGCTGCAAGCCTGGCGTTCCTTAATCTGATATCCATTTTCCTGTTCCTGCCAGAATCTCTCACGGGTGAAAACCGGGAAGCAACGATGCATCGGAAACGCCCACCATTTACCTTGAAAGCGCTCATCGAAGCTCTGAACCGACCTAAAGTCGGACCGCTGTTGTTGGTACGCACCTTCGTCATGCTGGCATTCGCCATGTTCCAGTCTGTCTTCGCCCTTTTTGCCCAGCGCAAGCTCAACCTGACCTCGCAAGCCACTGGCTTGGTGTTAACTTATGTCGGCCTTTATTCTGTGCTGGTACAGGGTGTGGGTATCGGGCTATTGACCAAGCGTTTTAAGGAGAACACCATCATCATCACGTCATTGTGGTTGATGTTTATCGGCCTTGTCGGTTGGTCGCTTACACCCAATCTGCCGATCATGCTGCTCGTTATTCTACCTTTAACGGGGGGCGGATGGATCGTGAATACAATCATCACCAGTGCCATTACCAAGGCAGTCGAGCCTGAGGAGATAGGGGGAATGCTGGGGATTTCCACTTCCCTGGAGAGCATCACGCGTGTGATTTCACCCTCCGTGGGGGGATATCTGTTGGGAAGTATTGGAACATGGGCGCCCGGTGTGGTCAGTGCGGCAATAATGCTCTGGGTAGTCTGGCTGGCTTATCGGAGGATCATATTCGTGACAAAGAAGGTACCTTTGGTTTCCCAACCCATAGAGGAATGTTGAGTGTGAGCGGAATTAGCTGATAGCAATTAGCAATTATTGCAAAAACCACCGGAACCAGGTTTGCTTTACTCTTATTGATTGTACGGTTAGCGTTAAGCGAAACGCAGAAGGGGGATGAAAACAATCCAAGTATTAGCACACGAATACACGAATGGGGGAATCGGTCTACGGGTGGCGCAGCTGAGACTTTGATAAGAACCACTCCTTCTTCCCTTGAATTCTGAAAATCATAGAATTTGGGGGAGGAGTAGGTCTACGTCCAAGATCACAGATCCGGAAACCACGAAGCCCACCTGCGGGGGCTAAAAAGATGAGTTGCGGGTTTCGAGACAACCCAATTAACGATACATTTCTAAATAAAAGTATAATAACTCAATAATACTCCCACCTGATACGAATAGATATGAATGGCTCACAATTCTGTGTATATATCATGACCGATAAGCAGCACAGTCTGCTATACACTGGTCGAACGAGCAATTTGAAGCGACGCGTGGCTCAACACCGCTCGGGCAATGGTGGGGTGTTCACGCGCAGATACAATCTGATCAAGCTGGTGTATTACGAGTTGGTGGAAAACGATGGAGCTGCAAGACTACGAGAGCGGCAGATAAAGCGCAGCTCGAAAAGGAAACGGGTGAGTTTGATCGAGGAAATGAATCCGGAGTGGCTTGATTTGTTCGAGCAGATCTAAGCATTTAGTTATTTTTATTTAGCTATTAGCAAGAATAAAATAAAGAACGGAGGCAATTCATGACCCCTAACACTTCCGTGCGTGCCCACGAATTATTCAACAACACCGGCTACTACTGAGCAGAGAGCGTGCTGCTGGCGGTCGCCGAGCATATAAACATCCATTCCGATATCATCCCACGCATCGCCACTGGCTTTTGCAGCGGGATGGCACGCACGGGCGGCATGTGTGGAGCAGTCTCTGGCGGGATCATGGCGATCGGATTATCCCTGGGTCGCAATTCACCCACGGATGCGATCGACCCGTGCTACCAGGCAGTGCGGCAATTCCTGGAAAGATTTTCTGGCCAATATGAGGTGCTCAGCTGCCTGGAACTGACCGGGGTCCACCTGGGTACGCTGGAAGGTCAGGCGGCGTTCAAGGCGAAAAGGCAGGGTAAGGAATGCGCGAATTATGTGGGGGAGGTAGCGCGTATGGTGGTCGAGGTTGTGGAGGAGGCAAAAGTAAATTAACCACGGATGAACATCTATGAACATCCTTACCTCTCTCGCAAAGATCGTTCTTCCCTTGCTCACAAAGAATGTTCTTCATAGCTCGTAAAGTGCACTCGCGATGCTTCGGGCACAGATCGCGCTTGAGGCGGTGGACAAAGGATGTCCTTGATCAGTCGTGAAGAACACTCGCGAGGCTGCGAACATAGAACGACCTTGATGTTACGGGCATAAAGCGCCTATACCTCGCTCACGAAGAACGTTCGCGAGGCTGGAAGCGGAGTGCGCCATTGAAAACAATGGGAAGGAAGAAGCAGAATGCTTCGAGACCGGAAAAGCACAAGCCTCTCGCAGCGACCAACAATTGAACCAAATTATTGAGACCCAACATCATTTATTGAACCGCGACTCGGCTGGACCTGACTTGCTGCAAGCAGCACTCAAAGGCTTAGATGGTGAGCAGTTGGACATGACACTTTCACCAGAAAGCTGGTCCATCCGCCAGCTAGTTCACCACATCGCAGATGGCGATTACCTGTGGAAGGAATTCCTACTGCGGGCGGCTGGCGAACCGGAGCGGGAATTCAGTCTGGAGTGGTATGGGAGCCTGCCGCAGGACGAATGGGTGAAGCGCTGGTCGTACACTGAGCGAGAGGTGAGCCATTCCGTGACATTGTTCAAAGCCAACCGCCAGCATTCTCTCAATCTGCTTAGGCAGGTTCCCTGGCTGTGGGACAAGAGTCTGCTCGTCTCCACACGCCAAGGTGAGGAGGAGCGGGTTTCTGTCGGAGAGGTGGTTGAGATGCAATCGCGCCACGTGGAAGGTCATGTGGAAGATATCCGCAAGATCCGCCAGGCACATGGGTTATGATTTCAGTTTGAGAGTAAAATCAAGGGGATGAAAGTTATATAGATTTTAGTTTTCATAAATTTATCTATCTCGATGCATTCCTGCCCATGACGCTGAAATAATACTATCCATTCTTGCGAAGCTTTGGTTCGGGAAAGGAGTTTCAGATGCATGTTAATGATTATATCCAGTGTATCGATTTCCCCTGCGAGGAGGCGAGGCAGGAAAGTTACCTGATCCCCGAAATTGAGCTTGATCCCGGGTCGATCAAGCTAATTCTCATCTCAGAAACCGCTCCACCAGACCCAAAGGAAGGCTATTACGGCACCTCTAATGCATTGTTTGCCCGTACCACCGTGCAAGCCTTCCAGGAAGCTGGTGCGAAAGTTACCAGCATCCAGGAATTACTGCGGATGGGCGTCTACCTGACCACCGCGGTCAAGTGTGGCAAGAATGATTACGCGGTTGCGACCAGTACCATCATTCACTGCTCGTCGCTGCTGGAACGCGAGATGGCGCTTTTCCCGCACGTCAAAGCCTACTTGCTGATGGGAGATGTAGCGATTAAGGCTTTCAATACCATTGCCAAACGCCAGGGCGAGCCACGGGTCATCCCGATCGGCTCCACATACAAGATCCGCGGCGGTGAGTTCACCTACCGCGGCAAGAGGGTATTTCCATCTTATCTTCAGGCGGGACCGAGCTTCGGTATCGAGAAAAGCAAGCAGCGCATGATTGCGGAGGATATTGGTAAGGCGATGAGGATTGCTGGGATGAGCTAGATTGGTTAACTGCTAATTGCTGCCTCCTGGAGTTTTCCATGAATTCCTGCATCTTCTGTGACATCGTATCCGGCCTCGCACCAGCTAACTTCGTTCATCGTGATGAATGGTGTGTGGCGTTTATGGACATCCACCCGGTGAACCCGGGGCACGTCCTGGTGGTGCCGCGTGCACATGCGGTGCTGTTCTCAGAACTGGACAAGGAGTATGTTGGACCCATGTTTCAGGCTGCCCAGCGTTTGGACGCTGCCTTGCGCAAGAGTGGGATCAAATGTGAGGGTGTCAACCTATTCCTGGCAGATGGGCGTGCGGCCGGGCAAGATGTGATGCACGTCCACCTACATGTGATCCCACGCTTCCATGGAGATGGGCATCACCTGCGATTCAGCCCTTCATATTTCAAGCTACCCTCATCTACCGAATTGGAAAAGAATGCTGAGATGATCCGAAACCAGATAGGAGGCGTGACATGAAACCGATCGGGTTCATCTTATTGAGCTTTGCCCTGCTCCTGGCAAGCTGTGCCTCTGTCACCCCTACCCCAACACCTACCCCTCCTCCGCCTACACCGATCACTCCCAGCGCCACAGCGCGTAATCTTATGCTGCCCACCTGGACGCCTGCACCAACCCTGACTCCAAGAGCTAAACCCACGTCACGCAATACATCCACACCCCTAGTCACCCCTGGAGGGATCGGCGACTTCCCCACTAGCAGTACCAATGGGCTTTCCACCGAATTGCTTCTCGATCGCCCAACTTACTCCCAGCTCCTCAAACCAGCCAATCTGGTTACGATGGAATATGACCCATCTATTTGGGCGCTGAATACATCCTACCCCACTAAATATATGGGCTATTCCCTCCGCCACCGCACAATCTATGAATGCACTTTGGAGCCATCTATTGGGCAGGGAGTGGAAAGCTACCAGGTGGAACAATACAATCGTCCTCTGGGCTCGACTGAATTCGAGGTGGCAAGGGTCAGTCAAGGAGGTGTGCTGGAATTCTCCAATTACTGCACCGGAGAGGGCGAGGATACCACTTGTTACAAAATGATACCGGGGGTAGACCATACTGCTTGCACCCAAGCTGCCGAAGCAGTCCTCGCCAGCTTCAAACTTATTTCCAACCCATTTTATGCGAGTGTGATCACTTCACCCAACCGCTGGGCTTGCGAAGATGAAGCTGGTACGGTCGGCCTGTGCCAGTTATCATACTCCGTCCCACTGAATGCCCTCGCCTTCACTCCTGATGGACAGGCGTGGGCAGCTGGGGATGACGGAATCCTATTTAATCGAATAGGGAGGGTATGGTCCGAAGTCAGCTCACCTGCAACCCATCTTCTCTATGACATGAGCTTCTCGAGCCCCCTGAGTGGTTGGGCTGTGGGGGATGGAGCCCAGGTGCTACGCTGGGATGGGAATGAATGGAGCGAAGCCATCCCCTACCACGGTCCAGGGGAGGGGCCAGGAGGGTCCACCCAAGTGCTGTATGCCGTGGATGCGTATACTGGAAGCGACGCTTGGATGGTGGGTGTGATGACAGGAATCGACGGGAAGCACAGTCCGTATGCCCTCCATTGGAACGGCACCGATCTGATTGAGGAAACCGCTTTCCCTGAATGCAACTGTGGATTGAACGCTGTGCTCGTATTGAATCGGGATAATGTCTTCGCGGCTGGCGGATCGGACCTAGGAGCGGTCGTCTTCCATTGGGATGGCTCAACCTGGTCGAGCACACTCGTGCCTGGTGCCGATCACCTGTACGCGCTGAGCCAGGCGACAGACGGTACTGTTTGGGCGGCTGGAATCGAGGTGGCACGCGACCAGTCGGATACCCGCGGGGCACTCTTTCATTGGGATGGAACCCAATGGCAGCGAATCGCACTGCCTCCCCTCACAGGCGGTATCTATACGCTGAGGGTGTTACCAACAGGTCAGATTGTGCTTGGGGGTGACTTCACTGCCTTGCGGGCTGGGCTCGATTGGCAACCCATCACCACCGATATCGCCGGGTTTGGCTGGATCATGGACATCGAACAGGATCCACAAGGTAGCATCCTGGCGCTCACCCGCTTTGGGAGCCTATTCAAGCTGGTGATTAACCGTTAGCGATTACCATTTAACTATTATCGAGAACACCACCCGATACAGGTTAGTAATTGACAATTAACTATAAGCTAATCACTCTTGCAAACTGCATATTCGTAAACGAAGGCACATTTCCTGCACCTAACATAATAATATGTGAGCTGGAATACAACACAAACCATTATGCTTTAGTGGATAAAAATTTTAGAGAGAGAATTATCTCGTGAGATCAATTAAATCATTCCTGAAACCCAGCCTAATACTTACCATCATGCTCCTGGGTTCGATGGTTCTGCCTGTGGCAATACCTCGGCTGAATCTTCACAACCTAACATCCCTGGTACAGGTTCCGATATGACCAGGAATGGTAACACGGCTTGTCAGCGGATAGGATGAGATTTAATTGAGCGACACTCGGAGCATCATCATGCTCATTCAATCAGGCAACCATTCTTTCTCAGTGTGTATCACACAGCATGTCGAAAATAGGATCACATTAGAAACCGTCAAGGAGGATAGGTATGATGCCCGAATATGATGAGAAAGGAAAGTTTTTTACGGAGGTAATATCCAAGGACCTAATTCTATCCCATATCCAAACACAGACCTATCATATCCGAGGATATGTGCATGTACGCATAGGTGAACGCATGAGCGATGAACTCAATCAACCCAATTTATTTTTGCCCGTGACCAATGCGGAAATACATAGTCCTGAGGGGGAGATACTGTACACTACCGATTTTCTGGTTGTCAATCGTGAGCACATCGTCTGGCTGATGCCTATCGAAGAACATCAAGAAGAATCAGAGCAACCAGGAGACTGATTATGGAAAACCCAATAGATCCCAATAACACTCGCTTTGACAACGCTACCATCGTTAAGTTAAAAGCCTACCTCATGGACACAGTCGCCCATGAATTTAATCAGTTTTCAACAACGCCAACAGAACGAGAAACGGTCGTTCGAGAGGGTTTGACGAAAGCATATGAACAAACTGGGTTAAAACTACCAGAAAGCCTCCGCATTCAGCTCTTTCATGACATTATCGACGAAATGGTTGGCTTTGGTCCTATCCAATCGTTACTGGATGACCCTGAAAT
>JBAPSY010000383.1:0-13866 GCA_049281855.1 Anaerolineales bacterium | reverse complement strand
TTTTCATGTAGTCAGCCCAGGCGAACAAAGACTGTATGAATTTACCTATAGCGGTGAGGTAGTCGCGATACACGATCTTTCTGAGTTCAATCTATCCGATCCCCAAAGCATTGTCTTTGCACCCAGTGCTGACCAAACAGACGATCCAATGGAGTTGAGTTTGTATCTGGCGGATAGTGGTTTTCCCACAAACTCAGGAACCAATCTCTTTTCAGGCGATACCAGTACGACCGCACGTTCACAGGGTAAGATCGTAGAATTATCACTTGTGCAACCTTTAGGGCAGATTAACGCCGACTTTACGTCTGATTGGGTAAAAACGACCAATACGGCTGCTTTCTCTCCACCCAGTCCTGATCCAGCAGGACTGACATATGTGAGTTCAAGCAATACAATCCTAATAAGTGATCCAGATGTGGAAGAGACGAAGGGAGGCATCACCCACTTCGATGGTGTGAATCTTTGGTGGGTGACACTGGGAGGCAACGTCGTTAACACAGCTAATATTTCCTTAATCCCTCCAACCAAGACTCCCATGACTGACGAACCTACGGGGGCAGCCTGGAATCCAGGCAATGGACATTACTATTTTTCGGATGATCATGGGTATGGGGTTTGGGATTTAAACCCGGGGATTGATGGGCTAGTTGGTACTGCCGATGACAGCTGGACCAGTTTTTCAACGGTTGTGGAGAATGGAGATCCAGAAGGAATCGCATACGATAATTGGCATGACCGGCTGTTTGTATCCGATGGGGTTAATCGTGAAGTCTATCAATATACAATGGAAGGCAGCTTGGTCGGTCAATTTGATGTTGAGGTACTCGGTTTAACGGATCCAGAGGGTATTGAATTTAATCCGCTTAGTGGTACATTGTTCGTCCTTGGCAATGGAACCACTCATGCGATCATCGAGACAACTACCGGTGGTAGCTTATTGCAAACAATTGATATATCAGATAGTCCAATAATTAACCCAGCTGGGCTGGCTTATGCTCCTGCAAGTGATGGTTCCGGACCGAGGAATTTTTATATCGTAGATCGTGGGATCGATAATGATATTAACCCGAACGAAAACGATGGAAAAATGTATGAAATGACAGCCCCGGTGCCCAGCACACCTACAAATACCCCACCTGTTGTCAACGCCGGGCTAGACCAAACTATCTCTTTTGGAAACAATGCCACCCTGACTGGTAGCGCTACTGATGATGGACTTCCAAATCCTTCGGTGACTACCATTTGGAGCAAGACCAGCGGACCAGGCAATGTCACATTTGGGAACCCGAATGTACTTACTACAACTGCGAGTTTTTCAGCAACAGGAACTTATGCACTTCGATTGACTGCTTATGATGGTGAGTTTTACTCATACGATGAGATTAATATAAACGTCACAAGTATTGCTGGTTCTTCAATCTTAGAAGTAAGGGTGGCAGCAAGTAGTGATGACGCAGAGGAAAGTAATAGTACAGGCGCGGTTGACTTGGTCAGCCCTGATCTTGAGCTGGTTTATGATGCCGGTCAGCAAACTGTGGGGATCCGATTTAATTGGGTAAACGTTCCTAAGCTTACCCAAATCAATAATGCTTATATTCAATTCCAGGTAGATGAGGTGGAATCATCTGCCACTTCTCTTAATATTACTGGTGAAGCGCAAGGTAATCCTGGCACATTCACTACTGACAATCAGAATATATCCTTGAGGGCGAGAACCTCATCAGTCGCCTGGTCTCCCCAGCCATGGACGGCAGAAGGTCAGGCTGGGGTAGAGCAGCGCACTGCTAATATTTCATCCATTGTTCAAGCGCTCGTGAACCGTCCGGACTGGACAGCAGGTAATTCCATAGTGATTATTATTAATGGTACTGGAGGTTTTAATAGGCGGATCGCTGAAGCATACGATGGAGATCGATCTGGGGCACCCAGGTTGCATATCGAGTATATACCTCAAAACAACACAACGACTGTCAACTGCGGTAGTGGTAGCCCTGTGGTTGTATATGGTTCCCCCATCACCTGCGTGGCAACAGTGACACGCAACTCTCCTGGCGACACTCCGAGTGGGACAGTTAGCTGGACCACCAGCGGTAGCGGATACTTCGTCACAAGCCCATGCACACTTCCCGGAGGAGGGGGTGCAAGCAAATCCTGCTCGGTGACCTATACTCCCAATGCAAGAGGATTCGGTTCTCACCTGATCACTGCTACATATAGCGGGGATTCGAACTTTACCGTTAGCAGTGGTAGCCAGACGGTAACTGTAAATCAGCGTCCCATCACTGTCACAGCCGATGCCAAGACCAAGGTATATGGTCAGGCTGATCCCGCCCTCACTTACCAGATCACCTCCGGCTCGCTAGTAATCGGCGACGCCTTCACGGGTGCTTTGACCCGCGTTGCAGGTGAAAATGTGAACACATACGCGATTCAGAAGGGCACCTTGGCTCTATCAGACAACTATACTCTTACTTACGTCGGTGCAAACCTGAGCATTACCCCACGTCCCATCACCGTCACAGCCGATGCCAAGACCAAAGTCTATGGTCAGGCTGATCCCGCACTTACCTACCAGATCACCTCCGGCTCACTGGCATTCAGCGACGCCTTTTCTGGTGCTCTAACCCGCGTTGTAGGCGAAAATGTGAGCGCATATACCATTCAGAAGGGTTCGCTGGCTCTATCGGCCAATTACACTCTTACTTACGTCGGAGCAAACCTGACGATTACCCCCCGTCCCATCACAGTCAAAGCCGATGCCAAGTCCAAGATCTATGGTCAGGCTGATCCTGCCCTTACATATCAAATCACCTCCGGATCACTCGCCTTCAGCGACGCCTTCACGGGTGCTCTGACCCGAGTTGCAGGCGAAAGTGTGGGTAAATATGCCATTCTGCAGGGCTCGTTGGCTCTAACTGCCAATTACAATCTTACCTACATCGGTGCAGACTTGACGATTTCAGATAAATTAATCTATTTGCCGATAATCACCAGGTGATCTCTTATTTCCAACTCAGAAGCAGCGACTGGTGTGATCCAATCGCTGCTTCTTGGTTTAAACCTCTCTAAGCCTAATGAAATGGTGAGTATTGTGTTTTTATACAAGAATTATTGTGTCCCAAGTGGTACTTTGTTAAAATATTCAAACCAATGTGGTCTTACTATACAGGGTGATAAACATCTTCTTTATTTGCAACAATTGTTTATTTATTATTTGATAAATATGCATGGCCAACAGCTAATTACCTCTCACGCCCCGCCTCATTGATTCTATCGAATATGATTTGTTAGGGGGTGCATTTGCCGGTCTGATCACCCAATCCCCATAATTATCTCAATCTTCCCCATTCTGCTAAGGTTGCCGAGCTGCCTTCCTTTTTAAGCTCATTTGTAACCATTTGTATATCCATTTTAAAACCTGGAAACAATATAGCTTTTGGACATGCATACCCCATAAATGTTGATCAGGTGGACGCATTACAGCAACATTGAAGAAGCCGAGGGTATTGATTAATTGCTGAATTGAATTACACAGGGGGACTTAGGTCCGAGATCTATCCCGCCATCACAAGAACCCCTATTGATGGGGTTTTGTGTTTTTAAGAGGTGTGTAAGGAGTTAGCATTTCCCTCCCATGTGTCTCATCGCTACCCTACAAAGTCCCCAACATGTGGAGAAAATATACGATTGTTAGTCAACCCTCCAGGTTCATTATTGATCTTTTCCCGCCTCATCATAGGCAGCCAAAAAACAGCTGTGAATAGGAGGTTGAATACCTTTTCACCCATGTTTCATGTATAGGATGTGAACAACTTCCTATCCCCGGGATCATTGTAGGGATGTGCTTATCCCGTTCATAACCATAAAACTACAGAATATATGATTTTTAGGTGAAAATATTGGTAATGATATGTTGTGATGAAAACAAATAAACCTGGATAATAGATACAATTTTTGGTGGGAATCGCAATGGAACGTTTTATTGAAAATAATGGGAGTCCTATTGATTATATAGACAAAACACAAAACATCCTTCCAGTTATTTTATGATAAGCAAATTTATTGCAGCATAGTAAAAATCCGTAGAATCTATTGTCGGGTGGTAAAATCTGTAAATTTCTTATACACAATGGTGGAGGGGAGTGGTTTATCAGTTTAATGCTAAAATTATTACGCAGTGATTTGATCCCTTTCGAGATATAAATGGAGGAGCTATGAATGTCATTCGTCGCATACTTGGAGTGTTAGTTATGATTGCTGGAATACTGGGCTTGGTACTCAGTGTAGCTGGACTGGCTATTGTGTGGGTAGCAAAACCTACTGTGACCGTCTATGCAAATACCACCATCAATACGCTCAACGAAAGTGTCATCACTAGTCAAAGTGTGATGCAGGTCACCGGGCAAGCACTGGGAGCCTCAGTTGATAGCTTGGATGCGCTCTCGACCATGTTGAGCACTACCGCTACTACCGTGGAAGATACCAAGCCGGTACTCACCCAAATCGACACCATCATATCTGATACACTGCCTTCTACCCTGGAAGCAGCCACAGCATCACTCTATACTGCCCAAGAAGCCGCCCAAGTTTTGGAAAGCACCATAAAATCGCTGGACGCTTTTCGTTTCTTGCTGAGCGCGACACCGCTAGTGGGTGGTCTAGTGGATCAGACGGGAGTAGCTTACAACCCGGAGAAACCTTTGGCGGATTCATTAGGCGAGTTGGCTGCAAACCTGGAAGATCTGCCAGGTACATTCGTCGAAATGTCAGTCAATCTTAGTACTACCGATGACAAGCTGGGATCTATTAAGGGCAACCTGGACACCATGTCGGATAGCGTTGGATTGATCTCTTCTAGCTTAGGCGAGTATGAAAAGATGATTACTCAATCCCAATCATCTATGGATAATTTGATCTCAATCCTCACAAATATCCAGTCAAACCTGGCAACCATATTAAATGGAGTGGCGATTGTATTGACCTTGTTTTTCTTATGGCTTCTGGCAGCTCAGATTGTCATCCTCAGTCAGGGGTGGGAGTTATACCAGGGCACAGCAGACCGCATGGAAAGTAAAGATGGATAAACTATAACTTCACGCAACTCATAGTAAAATTGTCTTCGTATCGGAGATTTTAATAACAACCAAATTAAAATAACAGGAGACATACAATGAAGGTAACCCTTGATACCACCCTCGGCACGCTATTAGACGATCCGAACGCCAGGGCAGTGCTGGATAAATACATACCCGGCATCTCTAGCAACCCAATGATAGCGATGGTAAAGGGTATGTCGCTGACTAACCTACTCGCCATACCGCAAGCAGCACAATTTGGCCTAACCAAAGAAAAGGTCGAACAGATCCTGGTGGAAGTCAATAAGCAACTAGAAAAAAAACCCTAACCAACATTTTTTTAGGGTGATTGCCATTAGTTAAGCAGTCGTATTGAATTTGGTGATCGTGAATGGGGGATAGTAAGTTTATAATCCTTCAGCCGATAATATCCACATATAGGCTTGATCATTTTTTAAACGCGGCATCAATTTTCCGGACTTGGTCTGCGGAAATATGTCCTTCAAGAAATCGCGTTGATCCAAGAACAGGAATCCTGTTAGAGTAAGCAAATGACTAAGTTTTCCATGGTCATCCGCTTAGATAAGTTTTTATATCAAAGGGACACAATCATGTTGAAACGATTCTCTAAAACCTTTCGTGGAACAGGGTAGTGTTGATATAGATCATCTTATGAATAGTAACCTTTAGTTAACTCTTATTCCTCGATGGGTCTGGTTGGAAGAATATTTTTCCCGAATCAAAGTTAAAACATCTTCCATTGATCGGTCAAACGGGCCAAGTTTCTCCATCTTTAAACTTGTGACCGCAGCAGCCCAGATTCCAGCCTTATAAGGATTCAGGGATAAGCGCATAGCCATATACGCCCCAATGCAGGTATCGCCACGACCGCTGCGTCCATTCAGCTTGGTGGGATAAAAACCTACCTGATGAAATTGACCATCCGAAAGTATTAGAACTCCGTCTTTGTGCGTCATTACAATCTCTTTTGGACCCATCTGTGAGTATATTTGGGCAACTTTATAGATATCAGCTTCACCGGTGAGAAATTCTGCCTCGATTGCATCACTTTTAAGCACATCCAAATATGGTAAAGTTTCCTGCATCTCTTCCCAAGGTTCATAAATAAGATTTTGACCTCGGAGGACGCGGACAAATCCCTGCATATCAGCCCCGATGAGAACCTTTTTTTCATGAAGAGTGCGTATTACATCAAGACCAACCTCTCCGCGCAGGTTCGAACCTATGACGGCAGCTTTGGCTTGAATATCTTCCACATCCTTTGAGGAGATGGACCCGGCTGTGCTGGCGACGGATAAGTTGCGAATATCTGGATTGTCAGTCGGATATTCCAACCTCATGGTAGTGGATGCTTGAGTATAGGTAGCAAAACAAGCGATGCCATTACTGATAAATTAATCTACGACTTGTCTGTCTTCTTCGGCTAACCGTGTTACCACTGCGACTTTTAAGCCAAGTCGAATAGCAGCATGGGCAGCATAATTAACCGCACCACCATCCACAGCCTTAACATCGGAGGGGGAGATGATCGTATCTTTGGTGAAATTACCAATACAAACGAAATCGTAGGTATTTTCGACGTTCACAAGAATATAGAATACCTTTCAAAAAACTATTGAATGATTTTGGATAAGATCCAATATAAGCCTGCTGCTACCAATGCAGTGGTAGGAATGGTTAGTACCCAAGCCATTGCAATCTCCTGGGCGACACCCCAACGTACTTTGTTTTTCCTTTCAGCTGCACCGACTCCCATAATGGCTGAACTGACCACTTGTGTCGTACTAACAGGGCCTCCAAATAGGGAAGCACCCAGGATAACAGCAGTCGAGGCTAATTGAGATGCGAATCCATCAATGGGTCTAATACGATAGAATTTTCCACCCAATGTACGGATCAATCTCCAACCCCCTACAGCGGTACCCAAAGCTATCGTAGCAGCACAGATAATAATTACCCACAAAGGAACGGAAAAAATATTTAATACTCCCCCCGTCACCAGTGCAAGGGTAATAATTCCCATCGTTTTTTGAGCATCATTGGCTCCATGGGATAAGGCTAAAGCTAAAGCCGTAAGAATCTGACCGCGTTTATAAATGGTATTAACACGAGGAGATGCATTCCAACTTAAGATAAATAATAACTTTAGAATTAGATATCCGAATATCAAGCCTAGTAATGGGGAAGTAAATAAAGTGAGTAGTATTTTCAATATTCCTGGGAGTCGAATGGCGTACCATCCAGCTCCTGTGGCGACTGCACCAACCAAACCTCCCACCAGTGCATGCGATGAGCTGCTCGGAAACCCTAGATACCAGGTTAATAAGTTCCATAAGATAGCGCTAGATAAAGCAGCCAGAATCACAATTTCACTAATCGTTTGTGAGGCGACAACTTCATTACCGATTGTTTCTGCGACAGCGACACCAAAAATTAATGGACCACAAAACTCTGCTATAGCAGTCATACCGAGCGCCATGCGTGGTGAAAGAGACCTTGAGGAGATCATCGTGGCAACGATGTTACTGGAGTCATGGATGCCGTTCAAAAAATCGAAAACGAGAGCCAGAATAATAACCGCAATGATCAATGGTGACATTTAAAGAATCTTCCTTTACGCGATTTTGACAACAATATCAGCAATCACATTGGCGGCTTCATCACCACGATCGGCAGCATTGCTTAGGTGGCGATACACCTCCCGCGACTTAAGCATTTTCATAACGTGTTTTATGTCTTCTGCACCACTGAACAGATCTGCCAGTGCTTCGCGATAGATATCCTCCACTCGATTCTCGAGCGATTTAGCACGTTGAGCATGCTCATTGGCGACTTCGGGGTGTTGCTCCAAACGATCCACAGCCATCAATAATTCATAGGCAGCATCTCTGAGGATGGAAGCAATGCGTAGCATGAATGGCGTTGGGCGAACTTTAAGCACTTCCATTTCAGTGACGGTACTATAGGCATAATCCAATACATCATCAATCGTCCTGGATAATGAAAAAATATCCTCACGGTCAAATGGGGTGATAAATGTCTTGTTGAGTTCAGCAATCAAGATGCGCCTGGCTTCATCTGCTTGCTTTTCAGTAGCTATTAAGCGCGCGGCAGCTGTAGCATCCTCTGCCATATATGCTTTCAAGGCTTCCATACCCTCAAGGGTGAAGGCAGCCTGATCGTGAATTAGTTTGATAAAAATACTTTGTCGTTTTTTAAAATAGCTGCGCATTCTCTGACTCCTTTTGCAACTAAAGATATTTGATGCAACCAGTCTCAATCATTAAATCTAAACCTACATTAACCTGTGCAAGTGTGTTGCCAGGTAGCATTTCAAAAGTCCTGAATGCATTTTCAGGCAGGAAATTGGCAATAAACTTGAATTCAATCTCGCCCAAACCAGGCGCATAGTGGTCAGTTACACCGATCACGTCGTGGAGGTGAGAACCGAACATCCTAGATGAGTAACGTTGAAGCCAATCTTCATGAGAATAGAAACTAAGACGATCCAATGCCCGGGCATGGCCGACAGCATTGATAAAACCAAGCCTGGTTGATTCTGCCAGGTTTAATAGCTCGCCTATCTCATCTATGGAAGGAATGTCCATAAAATGGTAGCGGTTTTCCAACCCCAATTTTACTTGAAATTGATCGGCAAACTTGATTAATTCACTCAGACTCCTCTTTTCTGCACGCAAACGAGGACCGGTGAGGTCTTTTCTGGATTGAACATATTGAGATTTGATTTCCAGGTACTCATCTGATTGGACTTTTCCAGCTTCCAATAAGGCGCGCAGCTCGCCTTCAAGGCTCATATTCATAGTGACATTACCGCAATGGATGACTACTACGGGAGCTCCCAATTCGTAAGCCAAATCTATACTACGCTTTACTGCTTTAACCCCTCGTCTACGCAAATCCTCATCTTGAGAGGAGATCAACCAATCCCGTTTCACCAAATCACTCATTGAGATATCAGCAGGGCAGGGCTCATGAACACTGCTAAATTGGGTGTGGTCCATTCTGACATGAGACAACATGGTTGAATTAACCTGGTGATTCAGCTCAATTTTTTGGAACCCCAGCTTTTTTGAGGTCTCAAAAAAACCATTCAAATCAGGAAAGTTTTTCATCGCCCACTTGGTCGTAATGAGGCATTGGTGGGCTTGTTTTCGTTAATCATTATATATTGTCACTCTCAAATCATGAGATCAATAAAGTAATGATATAGTA
The DNA here is from genome assembly GCA_049281855.1 of Anaerolineales bacterium. Lineage (GTDB taxonomy): Bacteria > Chloroflexota > Anaerolineae > Anaerolineales > UBA4823 > FEB-25. Next base: position 4,537 of record JBAPSY010000383.1, on the reverse strand, counting down.
TTATTTAGCTCAATATTGGTAAATTAGCCAATTCGGAAAATTTCTTAATATAAAAATCCTCTTTAGCACCATTTTCATAATTGAAGGCAACGGTTTTCACGCCAACACTCCTGGCACCTTCCAGCTCGATAAGATTGTGACCAACAAACACGGCCTGGTCTGCAGTGATTCCCAATTGCTGCTTAGCGAGCTGATAGATCTTAGGATCTGGTTTTTGTACACCCACTTCCTGTGAAGAAGTTATTGAATCAAGTAAATTTCCAAATCCACCACGCTCAAGCTTGCTGATTTTTTCATGCAAAGGTTGGGCTGTATCTGTCACGATTCCAAGGTATAGGTTCTTGTGTTTTAAAATATTCAAAGTTTCCAGGGTGCCATTGAAAAACTGAATTTTATCCCTTTCTTCCAAGGATATTTGGATCCCGTGTGAGACCAAAACTGAGTCAGTGATATCATATAGTTTGAGTACTGCGGTTTTATATTGCTCATATGTCATTCGACCTATGAAAGCTTGTCGACGGAAATAATGTAGCTGAGTATCTGGGATTTCCTTGCTCTCTACACCTAATTGCCTAAGATATTTGTTAAACTCAATATCTTTATTTTTTCGATAATATAGAACCCCATCAGCATCGAACAGAACTGCCTGGATATTTTTATCCGATGACTTCTCCTTGAGAGACTCCTTGGCAGATATTTCTTCAGAACGCAGAATTTCCAACAATTCAGTCATATCCTTTATAATAAAATTAGGTGTGGCACCATCATCCAGCTCGCCATGCTTAAAATCGTGTTGAATTTGAATAGATAGCTTCTAACCAGTACGTTTCGAACCCAAAATGTCCCTTGCGACGCGATCGCCAATGTAGACACATTCACTTGTAGGGCTATTTGCCAAACGGGCTGCATAATGGAAAATTGCAGGATCAGGTTTTCGGCGTCCATACTCGATGGATAAAACAATCGGATTAAAATAACCTTTAATGGCGTACTGGGTTAGATTTAATGGCACCTGGCCTAGGCTGGTCACATTACTGATTAAACCGATTTTGTATCCCATTTTATGAATTGCATCCAAGACATTGGATGGTGGATTTTCTGCTTTCAGTGGTGTATGAGAAATTACCCCTCATCCAGTAGATTATTGATATGGAGAATCAGGCATCGTATTGGAATTTTTGACATGAAATGAGATAGCGATGTTGATAGGCAGAGGTCTGAAAGATGGTTACCTTATAAAGCAAGAGCTCCGCGAGATTATCGGGGATGGGCTTAATACTCTCGCGCTGGATGGGATGCGTTTACTCATCATCATTCCAGATTCTACGCGGACGATGCCAATGTCGATCCTGTTCGAAATATTCGTGGAACAACTGCAACATCGAGTAAAAAAAATGGATTTTCTGGTTGCATTGGGAACCCATCAACCTTTAAATGATTACCAGCTCAGTAGGATGGCGGGCAAACAAGTCGTAAACGGGAAGTTTGGCAATATTCAGATCTTCAATCTTGAATGGCACAAACCTGGGACATTTATTCATATTGGCACGATATCAGCGAAGGAAATTGAGCTGATCACAAAATCGCTACTCAATCACGAAGTTCCGGTTCACGTACGCAAGCTGATTTTGAACTATGACTAGGTCCTCATTTGTGGTCGGGTATTTCCGCATGAGGTGGCAGGATTTTCGAGCAGCAATAAATACTTTTTTCCGGGTATTGCTGGACCCGAAATCATCAACTTCACCCATTGGTTGGGAGCCTTGATTACGAATTACAAAGTCATCGGAAAAGCAATCAACCCTGTGCGTGTAGTCATTGATCGTGCAGCAGAATTTGTTAAAGTCCCGACTTCATGTTTTGGACTCATCGTCGACCAAGAGGGTAGAGTTGGATTGTATTTTGGCGCTACAATCGAAGCCAGGCAAGCCGTAGCTAACTTATCTGGACAAAGGCACATTTTTTATATGGATAAGACCTTTGATCGTGTATTATCGATCATGCCGGAGATGTATGATGACCTATGGACGGCAGCTAAAGGCATGTATAAGCTGGAACCAGTGTTAGCAGATGGAGGCGAGATTGTCATTTACGCACCTCATATCTATGAAGTGAGTTATACGCATGGCAAACTAATTGATGAAATTGGTTACCACTGCCGTGATTATTACCTGGCACAATGGGACAGGTTCAAAAAATATCCGGGTGGTGTGTTGGCACACTCCACCCACCTTAAGGAGTTGGGTGAGTATGACTCACAGACTGGGATCGAAACCAGTCGTATCAGAGTGACCGTAGCGACTGGTATATCTACTTAACGCTGCCAGCGGATCAACCTGGGATACCTAAGTCCCAGTAAAATAGATATTGGGGAATGGGAAAACCGTGATGATGAAGGGATTTTAGTAGTACCTAGGGCCTGAGAAAAGTTATACCGGATTAAATAACATCATATGAATTAGATAAAGGAATGATACAACGATAAATAGCACTTATCATCAAAGCTTTATAGCAGAGGAGAATATATGGACAAAGCAGATATTGGCTTGATTGGATTGGCAGTCATGGGACAAAACCTGGTATTGAACATGAACGATCATGGGTTCAGGGTGGCGGTGTTCAATCGTACTTTATCCAAGGTCGATGATTTCCTCAAAACTGGAGCTAAAGGCACACAAGTCATGGGCACTCATACGCTGGAAGAATTAGTCTCAACCCTGATCAAGCCTCGACGTGTCATGCTAATGGTCCAAGCGGGTAAGCCTGTGGATGACTTCATCGAGCTACTTTTGCAGTACCTTGAGCCAGGCGATATCATTATTGATGGTGGCAACTCGAACTATAACGATACGATTCGAAGAACGGCTTATGTGGAATCAAAGGGTTTGTTATATATTGGCACGGGAGTATCGGGCGGTGAAGAAGGTGCCCGTCATGGTCCATCTATCATGCCAGGTGGCTCTCCAGCTGCTTGGCCTCAGGTAAAGTCCATATTTCAAGCCATTGCTGCCAAGGTGAAGCGCCCGGATGGAGGTGAGGATGCTTGCTGTGACTGGGTGGGTGAGAATGGTGCGGGTCATTACGTCAAGATGGTACATAACGGAATCGAATATGGTGATATGCAACTAATCTGTGAAGCATATCACGTGATGAAAGAAGGTCTTGGACTCAATCCTTCGCAGATGCATGACATTTTTAATGAATGGAACAAAGGAATACTTGAATCATATCTGATTGAAATCGCACGGGATATCCTGGAATATAAAGACCAAGATGGTATGCCTCTAGTGGAAAAAATCCTGGATGTGGCTGAGCAAAAAGGAACGGGCAAGTGGACGGGAATTTCAGCGCTCGATATGGGCACACCTCTTACGATGGTGGTTGAAGCAGTGTTTGGTCGAGCCCTCTCATCATTGAAGGACGAGCGAACTACAGCCTCGAAAGTATTATCTGGACCATACCCTCGAATCATGAGCGATCCAAATGCTTTCATTCGTGATTTGGAGCAAGCATTATATGCATCCAAGATCATGTCTTACACCCAGGGATATATGCTCTTTAGGGCAGCAGCAAAGGAGTATGGGTGGAATTTGAATTATGGAGGCATCGCGTTAATGTGGCGGGGTGGATGCATTATTCGCTCAGCGTTCCTGGGAAAGATCAAGGAGGCTTTTGAAACCAACCCAGCACTGGAAAATTTGCTGCTTTCACCTTATTTTACTCAGCAGATTGTTTCGGCTCAGGTAGGATGGCGGCGAGTTGTGGTGAAAGCTGTAAAATCTGGCATTCCCACTCCTGCCATGTCAAGTGCTTTGGCGTTCTTTGATGGTTACCGGCATGAACGCTTACCTGCCAACCTGCTTCAGGCACAGCGTGATTATTTCGGTGCTCATACTTACCAACGGGTGGATAAGTCGAGAGGGGAATATTTCCATACGAATTGGACAGGGCGTGGTGGCGACATTACTTCGACGGTGTGGAAGAGAGGTTAGCAACACGATCGATAAGTAAACGGGATAATTAGGTAGAAATATGAGGAGAATGCGATGAAATCTAGCCTGAAAATACCTGCAGCATGTGGATTTGACTTTATCGCTCTGTGTGCACTCGTTCACCGGTTAGATCCGGGGGTTGTACCTTTCCGAAAAGCACCGGAATATCAGATCCATGTTAGCGGTGGTGAATATAATGTTGCCGCCAATCTTGCAGATTGCTTTGGGTTGCAAACTGGGATTGTGACCGCAATGGTGGATTATCCGATTGGCGAATTGATCACCGATCGCGTCAGGTCAATGGGAGTCAAACCGTTTTATAAGCGGTTCAAACACAATGGGGTTAATGGTCCCAATATGGCAACTGTTTTTAGTGATCGTGGACAGGGGGTAAGGGCTCCCGTGGTCTTTTACAACCGCTCAAACGAAGCGGCAGCTCAACTTAAACCAGGGGACTTTGATTGGAAGGCTATATTTTCGAGTGGTGTCCGCTGGTTCCATCGCGGAGGCATATTTGCGGCATTATCTGCTACCACGGGTGAATT
>JBAPSY010000382.1:0-15257 GCA_049281855.1 Anaerolineales bacterium | reverse complement strand
GGGGAATATTGAGGATGCCATTGAAAGGATACAAGCTGCGGTTGGAGCTACCGGCATGCCGAAATACTCAGAACGAGCCCAGAGTCTGCGAAAAGTCAAAGACAGCTTACGTTCGATCTACGACAGTTTAAACCAGGCAGAGCTTGAGCCGCAAGCCGCCTCGCAAGCGAAGGCGAGCCTGGACGCGCTGGTGGTCGAATACGGAGAAAACCCGGCTTTCGAACGCCTGACCGAGCGCTTTATAGCCATCACGCCGCGCGTTGTAGAACCTTTAAAAGAGCAGACGCGCGCGCTGAAGAACCAGGCCGAACACGCGGCCACACTCGAGGAAGGGCTGTACCTCAACAAGCAAGCTCGCCAGAGCCTGGCACAAATCCGCAACCTGGAAGGTGTAGACGAAAGCCTGGACCGCCTGCAGAGTGAGATCGAGCGCCAGCAGCGCGCTTATCAGAAATTCGATAACGATTTACAGGCTGCTAACCAGGCCTACGAAAAAAATCCGGCCTGGCCGGCTGAAGCCGCCCGCTTGAGCGCCGATGTGGTAAAACGTTTTCCAATCGATCCGGGCGTGAAAGAACTGAAGCGAAACCTGCGCGGCTTTCGCTGGAAAGTGTTAGGGATCCAAGCTGGTCTCGTTCTGGTAGGGATTCTCATCCTGGCTGCCTTAGGCGCATGGGGTAAGAGCAAATACCAGGCTTACATGCTGGCCCAAACCCCTACGCTGACATCGACTGCTACCGCCACGGCCACACTAACCCCCTCGCCTACACAGACACCCACGCTGACCCCCACCTTGCTGCCCACTTTGACCGCCACCATTACCCCTACCCAAATCGTTGCCTTCACCCAGAGGGATGTGTATGCCCGGAACGGATGTTACGAAAAATTTACTGCCGTAGGAAAGATTCCCTCCGGTGTAAGAGTGCGCTTTCTGCCAGCCGAACGGCGCTTCGACGAATTCAACCGCGAGTGCGTGCTGGTGGAGTACTTGACCGATAACGGCGGAGCTATCGCCGGTTGGGTGCTAACGCTGGATATGGGGGTGGAACTCCCGCCCACGGCGACCAGCGGTCCGTGAAAGACCATAGGTAAAGATTTCGTAAGGTCATAGAAACGTTATAGCGTCTATATTCGCCCTGCTACCTTCCTCAACACCTTAAGAATTTCTCCCCCATAACGCTCGCGCCTCCAGGGGATGTCTGACAGGCATTCCGACAGGGCACGCTTATCCTGCGGGTTCTGAGCAGCGAGGCAGTGCAGCAGGTCGCGGGGCAGAATGATGTCAGACTCGACATCCAGCTCATGCGCCTTCAGTTTCCGCCACTGTTTCAATGCCTCAACGCGCACCAAAAAGCACTCATCCGGGCGCACGTTGCGCGGCGGGTGGATCGGCTCAGCCTGCAGCCCGCGCTGGACTGCTTGCAGAAGTGCTTTCCCATGCCGGTTCATCTGGTGATTGGTCATGCCGGGCAGGGTTTTCAGCTCATCCTGGTTGGATGGGAGATTGCTGGCGATGGCATGCAGGGTATGGTCGCTGATCACCTTAAACAGCGGACGGTTGTGCTGCCGGGCGACTTCATCGCGGTACATGCACAATTCCTGCAGCACGGCGGCTTGCTGGGGTGAAAGTTTGTGGACGCCGTTCACGCGCCAACAGGCTGTCTTGCCATTTTCCGAGCTGGCTTCCACCTGGCACAGGCGCTTGAAGTCCTCCTGGGCGAGCGGTAGCAGACCTTTCTGCTTTAGCTCGCGCTCCATCATTTCTCGAAGCAATATAAGGTAATGTGTATCCTGGCGGGCATAATCCAGCAGATAATTAGGGAGCGGGCGCTGCCCCCAATTGGCGCGCTGCTGGCGTTTATCCACCTGGATATTGAACTCCGCCTCCAGGATGGACCCCAGTCCAACTTCCTTGCGCCCCAGAATACGGGCTGCCAGCATGGTATCGAACAGGTTGGAAAAGCTAAAGTCGAAGTCACGCTTCAGGCAGAGCAGGTCATATTCAGCGGCGTGGAAGGTCTTTTGGATGTGGGGGTCTGCAAAGATGGGCCTGAGGGGTGATAAATCGGCAAGTGCCAGCGGGGAACCAAGCGCAAGCGGGGAACCAAGCGCTAGCGGGTCCAGCAGGTAATCTGCTTCTGTGGTGGAGAATTGGATCAGGCACACTTGCTCGCGGTAAGCGAACAGGCTGTTGGATTCGGTATCCACTGCGATAACGGGCTGGTCAGCGAGGATATGCGCCAACCGTTTCAGCCCCCCTGGTTTGGTGATGGGTTGGCTGAATTCAGGAACGGGCATGGGCTAATTATAGTCCAATTCAAACGTGGGTGACCTTATTTATCTCAACAAGGAATACCACCAAGGACACGAGGGGACAGAAAGGTCTGTATAAGAAGAGAAGAAAGGAAATGATTGGGCGAAGAGCGCCTTCAACGACAATGGGATGTAATAGGAAGATTGCCACGACCTGCTTTAAAAACCGAAAAACGCAGGTCTCGCAACAACAGGAAGGATCGTTTCGGGCGAAGAGCGCCCTTATATCGCTCGCAAAGAACGCTCATAGATGACAGCGGACTGGGAGAAACGCTCCAGCCCAACGGCCATTATTTATTCTTTTCCATCACCAGTGCAGATTCGCCATCGGTATAATACTTGCTCCACTCACCCACCCTGGCATAGCCGAACCTTTCATACAACCGGATCGCTACTTCATTGGACAGCCGGACACACAGCCTGATCCTTTTCAATGGAATCTGCGCTTCACAAGCCCGCAGCAGGGAGGAACCAATCCCCTTCCCGCGGTACTCTGGCAGAACAGCCAGCGAGGCAATCCATGCCACCCCTTCTAACCGGCGTACATCCCCGGCAATAAACCCCACCATCTGTTTACCATTCACCGCCTTAAAGCGCACCACTCCTGGGAATGTCAGCACACTGATCAGGTCCAGCAGGGGCCAGGCATCCTTTGGAAAGCAGATTTGCTCAACATGACGCAATGCACTCAGGTCGCGCAAGGAAGCCGGCTCGATTGCCACGTTGGTATCTGATTGGGCATGGAGGGTGGTATTCATGGATTTACCAGTAAAAAGCGCATCTCACCTTGAGTTAAAAGACTCGCAATACGGAGTACATCTGAAATGTATTCCGTATTGCGATAGATTTTGGGTTTAGATTTACTTTGTCTCGCCCTTTTGGTCGCCCTTCATGAAGTTGGATATCATGCTGGTGAATTCCAGCGGGAAGATGAACTTGGTGGAAGCACCCGCACCGATGGACTTTAGCGCTTCGAAGTACTGTAAGGTCATCGTCTTCTGGTCCACCGTCTGGGCTATGGAGAAGATCTTATCCAGCGCGATCGAGAAGCCCTCTGCTCGCAGGATCTGCGATTGGCGCTCACCTTCTGCCACCAAAATGTTGCTCTGCTTCTGACCCTCAGCCCGCAGGATGTTGCTCTGCTTCTCGCCATCCGCCACATTGATGGCTGCCTCGCGCGTGCCGGTGGACTCTGTTACCACTGCCCGGCGGATACGCTCAGCCGACATCTGGCGGTTCATCGCGTCCTGAACCTCACGTGGCGGGATGATCTCGCGGATCTCAACGTTGGTCACCTTGACACCCCAGCGCTCGGTTACTTCATCCAAGCGGGTACGAAGCATATTGTTGATGTGCTCACGCTCAGACAACACTTCGTCCAGCATGATACCACCGATGACTGCACGCAATGTGGTGGTAGCCATGCCTTGGGCAGCGGCTTCAAAGTTCCCTACCTGGAGGATACTTTCCATCGGATTCAGAACCTTGTAATACCACAGGAAATCGATGCTGATTGGGGCGTTATCCTTGGTGATCGAAGTCTGGTGTGGGATTTCGCGCACCTGCTCGCGCAGGTCCACCGAGACGCCTCGATCAACAACGGGGATCAGAAATACAATGCCCGGGCCTTTCGAGCCAACACAGCGCCCCAAGCGAAAGACGACCAGACGCATGTACTCCGGCACCACCCGGATGGCACTGGCGAGAAGGATGATTGCCAGAACGACAGCACCTCCTGCCAGGCATAGGACAATGGTTAATTCAGTACCTTGCATAATTTACCTCCTTAGAGAATGGGTTGATCGGATTTAGAACTCAAAACAATTAGCTTAATGGTTTTTAGGAGGGATGGGTTCCACCTCCAGGATAAAACCTTCACGCTTTACCACACGAACTATACTACCAGAGGGGATGTGGACCTGGCTGCGGGCGCTCCACAGCTCTGAGTTAAGTTGGATAGACCCCTCGTTGTAGATATCGGTCGTGGCTTCACCCTCATCACCGATGAGCCTAGACAGGTCATGTCGCGGCTTTATTTTTTCGGTTTCCAGCACTTTGGTCGTGGCGATCCAGAGATAACCACTGGCAAGAAGTGAGGCAATGATTGCCAGGATGGGGTTGACACCCGGTTGCCACCAACTGGTACCCTGAAAAAGGTAAGCGGAGCCGATGACAAAAGCAACCAAGGCAATTACCAGGAAGACCAAGTTGCGCGACTTTCGCACTGCCAGGATGAATGGAACGACCCCGAGGATCAACACCACCAACGCCCAAAGATTGATGGGCAATTGGGTGATCTCCCAGCCGGCGAGGAATAAGACGAACAAGGCGCCGATTTCAAGGATGCCTGTGCCTGGGGCAAACAGTGCCATGCTTGCCAGGACAAATCCGACCACTAAGAGCAAATATGCAACATTAGGATCAACTAGAAGTTCCATAAGCGTGTCCTCCAGGGGCGATTTGATTATACATCAGATTGGGTAATCGCCTGTTGATATCCATTATGCATTAAAACTAAAGACAGGGACTAAGAGAATCTCAGGATTTGGTATGATATAGACATGCAACCATTTTCAATTTTGCTCGGGTTAGGTGCATTAACTGGCTTGCTCCTGGCAGGTTGGCGGGCACCCAAAAAAGAGACAATACGTTATTTGGATGCCGGGGTATGGACATTGTTTGGTACTCTGGTTGGTAGCCGGTCTTTATTTGTTGTTGTCAATTTTAGTTACTATCAAACCCATCCGGGTGAGATAGTCCAGGTCTGGCTGGGAGGGTTATCCAGCATCGGTGCGCTGGTTGGTGGAATACTTGCAGTCTTCATACTTACCATATGGTGGAAAATCCCAGCGGGTGTTCTCGCAGATACGCTATTACCGCTAGCAGGCGCTATTACGGTCACTGCCTGGTTGGGATGCTGGGTGGATCGCTGTGGCTATGGCGTGCCTTCCAGTGCATGGTGGGCAGTCCCTGGGCGGGATGAGTGGGGAGTGCTGGCAAACCGGGTGCCAGTCCAGCTGATGGGGGCTGGGTTGACTTTGATTCTTATCTGGTTATTGGATCGGGCAGGCAAAAGTTTGCCAGCGCAGGGGTTAAGTGCCAGCATTGGCTTGTTCGGGCTATCAGCAGTGGTGCTCAGTCTCTCCTATCTACGTGTTGATCCAACCCCCATTTGGAACGGGTTGCGTTTGGAGGCCTGGGGATCAATTGGATTGATGATATTTTCCACAGTGACAGTGGTGGTATTATTGCTGCGAAGGAAATTCAAGAAACAGGGTAATCCCCGGAGGAAGGATTCCAATTCGGGGAGGTGAAAATGAAGGTAGCTATCGCACAGGCGCAAATCAATACACATTTAGGGGATGTAACCGCCAATCTGGAAAAGCACCTGGAGCATATCCAACAGGCGCAATCGTTGGGAGCTGAGCTAATCGTCTTCCCTGAGCTTTCACTGACCGGGTACTGCCTGCAAGACCTTGTTCCGAGCGTAGCGCACGAGGCTTGTAAAGACGACCCGGTTTTCGGACCCCTACTGGAAGCCAGCCAAAAGATCGACATGGTGGTCGGTTTCGTGGATGAAGACCAACGGCACCGCTTTTTTATCGCGGCGGCGTATCTTTCAGGTGGGCAGGTGGTACACATCCATCACAAAGCATATTTGCCCACCTATGGCTTGTTTGACGAAGGTCGCTTCTTTGCCTGGGGGGATAAAGTACGGGCTTTCGATACGAGGTTTGGGCGGGTGGGCATTTTGATCTGCGAGGATTTCTGGCACGCTTCGCCACCCTATCTGCTATGGCTGGATGGAGCCGATCTGTTCTTGTTCACGTCGGCTTCTCCGGGGAGGGGGCTTGGCAAGCAGCCAGCACTTGAATCAGCGCGCTGGGTGGAGGATATCAACCGTGCTTATGCCAACTTGTTCACATCCTTTGTGGTGCATTCCAACCGGGCGGGCTTTGAAGATGGGTTGAATTTCTGGGGTGGCTCGACCATCTATGACCCGAACGGCGAGCTTGTGTCTAAATGCCCTTACCATGAAGAAACACTATTGATCTCTGAGATTGACTTGAACCAATTACACCGCACGCGTGCGCGTCTGCCGTTATTACGGGATGAGCGAACGGCTCTGACGATACGCGAACTAAACAGGATCGTGGGAGGTAATCAACGAGAGTAAGCCACCTGATGATTGGATATATGGAAGATGTATAATAATACGACTGCAGGTTCAGGCAAAACCTCGGATGAGGCAGGGTATGGAACATAAAAAGATCGATCTGACCATAAATACCGATACTGCCCGGCAGATCCTAACCGGTTTTATCCGTTCTGAGATTACCAGGGCTGGTTTCTCACGGGCGGTGGTTAATCTTTCGGGAGGGTTGGACTCCTCGCTCTCATGCTATCTCGCAGTGGAAGCCCTGGGAGCCGAGAATGTGCTGGCGTTGTGCCTGCCTTATAAATCTTCCACGCCCGATTCAGGCGAGCACGCCAAAATGGTGATCGAGGCATTGGGTGTGCAATCACTTACCATCCCCATCACTGACATGGCAGATGCGCTGATCAACCGCTTCCCAGATATGAATCGAGTCAGACAGGGGAATATCATGGCGCGCGTACGCATGATCGTTTTATACGACCAATCGGAAGCTTTTCGAGGCCTAGCAGTGGGCACGGGAAATAAGACCGAAATCCTGCTTGGATACACCACTTTGTATGGTGATTCCGCCAGTGCGATCAACCCGCTAGGAGATCTTTATAAGACTCAGGTGCGGCAGCTGGGGAAAGCCATAGGGATACCGCAAGTGATCGTAGATAAACCACCCACCGCTGACCTGTGGCTCGGACAGACCGACGAGGGAGAACTCGGGTTCACCTATGATGAGGTGGACCAACTGCTTTACCTGCTGGTGGACCAACGCTACAGACCCGAGGATTGTGTGGAGGCAGGATTCGCCGAGAGTTTCGTCAGGTCAGTGATGGAAAGGGTGAGACGCAACCAGTTCAAACGCGTCATGCCACCGATTGCCAAATTAACCAACCGTACGGTTGGGTATGATTTCTTATATCTACGTGATTGGGGGACTTGATTCAAAGAGTTACTGGCTCGCCAAACTTTTATCACTCTAATATCCCCGAGAATAAACTCATAACCGGTAAACCGCCTACTACATGATCCACATCCCACCATCGTTACATCACCGCCGCTTCCGACTGTTGTGGCTAGGTTTGTTAATCTCCATAGCTGGGTCCCAAATGCAGCTGTGGGCATTGTTTTGGCATATCCGTACAATCACCGACCAGCCGATTGCCCTGGGAGCAGTGGGACTAGCACGCATCCTGCCAGTGATCGTGTTCTCGTTGATCGGTGGAGCGGTGGCAGACGTGCTCAACCGACGACGGATATTGTTTCTCACCCAAACCGGAATGGCTCTGGTGGCATTTGCTCTGGGGGCGCTGACACTATTTGGACACATCGACTTATGGCATATTTACCTATTAACTGCACTGCAAGCCGTTGCCCAAGCATTTGACGGACCCGCACGCCAAGCGCTGGTGCCCAATCTGGTACCAGTCAGCGACCTGCCCAACGCATTTAGCTTAAACTCAATCGCCAACCAGACCGGCTCCATCGTCGGGCCTGCGCTGAGTGGGTTTATCATCGCAGCTGGTGGTCTGCCATATGTGTACATTATCAATGCCATCTCGTTTATGGCGGTCATCCTGGCTCTGTTCATGATGGGACCGGTGGACCAGCAAAAAAACAGCACATCCCGGAATGGTGCGATCAGCTTCTCAGCGATTGCTGAGGGGGTGCGCTTTATCTTGAAACAGCCGCTCATTTTATCCACCATGATCCTGGATTTCTTTGCCACATTCTTTGCATCTGCGAATACGCTCATGCCGATCATTGCTGTCGACGTTCTACACGTAGGTGCAGTAGCATATGGATGGCTCTCGGCAGCCCAGGCGATGGGTGCGATGGTGGTGGCATTGATCATCTCACAGATGCATGAGATCCGGCGGCAAGGCATGGTATTCATGCTGGCAGTGGTGGTATTTGGGCTTGCCACGATTGCCTTTGGAGCCACGCGCATCTTCCTCATCGCGATGATAGCGTTGATAGTCGTAGGCGCGGCAGATACAGTCAGCACGATCATTCGCAACACAATTCGCCAGCTAGCAACCCCAGATTACATTCGCGGCCGGATGACGAGTGTCAACCAAATCTTCTTCCAGGGTGGACCACAATTAGGAGAAGTAGAAGCGGGGCTGGCGGCACAATTCCTCGGGGCACCCTTTGCGGTGATCAGCGGTGGAGTGGGCTGTATTTTGGCAGTCATTTGGATCGCCCGACGTTGGCCACAGATACGAAAATACAACGGCGACGAACCAGTGATAGCTGGCACGCAGGCGGTTGGATGATTCCATCTGCTATAATCGACCCATGATGGCACACCCCGACACAACTGAAGCATACATCTGCGTAGATGTGGAAACAGCCGGACCCATTCCGGGTGAATATTCACTATTATCTATCGGGGCATGCACAATTCTCGAACCGCAATCCACCTTCTATATCGAGTTAAAACCCGTCAACGAGAATTTCACCCCTGAGGCGGCAAATGTGCACAAACTGTCTATGCAGCGCCTGATGGTGGAAGGTGTTGCACCGGATGAAGCCTTGCAGCAGTTCGAAGAGTGGTTGAAGGACGAAACCAATCATGGAAAGCAACCGGTGTTCGTCGCTTTCAATGCGGCTTTTGATTGGATGTTCACCAATTACTACTTTATCCATTATCTCGGTCACAACCCATTTGGTCATACTGCTTTAGATATCAAAGCTTTCTACATGGGATGGGCTGGTGTTCCCTGGTCTCAGACGTCATGGCGATTTATCAGTCCAGGATACGTGGAGGAAACTCAACTCACCCATCATGCCCTGCAAGATGCCCTAGACCAGGCCAAGCTATTTAAAAATATGCTCGATGAGATGCGCAAAAGAGACATACCAACCAGGAGATGATTAATGACAACGAATGAAGATCGACCTACCCCCAGTGCAGAACTGGCACGCATTGTGGAATCAGCCCACCGACTGGGAATTGAGCTCGATGAAGCTGAGGCCTTGCAATGGATGACTGCGATCGCGTCTTTCGAGTCCTCCATGGATATAGCGGTGGATGCTGATAGTGGTGTATTTGGCAACAAAATTGTCATGCTAGACTTCAGCCCACGCGAACTGGCTCATTTCAGGGAGGTTGGGCGGCTGGTGGAATTCAATGACCAACCGGGGGTAGTTGAAACTGCACTGGCGCTTTCGGGGTCGTCTGCCCAATCGAAGATCCAGACATACCCTGGCGATTGCGATTACTTCGAGCGGGTGAACATCAAAGCTGCAAAGCGTGAGCAAGCCTGCCAGATTTTATGCGGGTTGATGCGTGACAAAGCACTGAGCGCATTGAAAGGTGCCAACTACCAATTGCTGGAGGTAAAATTTGGGAGTTATCCCTTCGACGTCACAAGAGATGACAGGTTGATCCGAGCTGGGTCACCGATTTCATGGGTGCCTGCGGAGATCCAAAAAGGACAGATCGAGGCGAAGCTCCCGGATGGGACCCCAGCCACCATCAAGTGGGAGGATGTAGCGGGCGACCCGGGCTGGTGCAAGTTGGATTGGGTCGTTGCGGACCCCGTGCGCGGACAACTATCAAATGCCAGCAACATGCTCGACGTGACCTGGGAGGCACCGGATGGCTCGATAACTCCCCTGGATGGATATCTCGACCCCTATTTTCAGGAGGTATACCTGGAGGCAGAGTCCATCCCGATTTTCTCCAAGCTGGCGAAACACGTCTCTGCAGATGCATTGGATGAGTACGTCAAACAACTGGAGCACGAAGTCAACAAGTATCTGACGAAGGATGTCAACTACGGGAAGGTTGCCAAGCGACTATACAACATCTTCCGGCTGACGGGGCGCTATGAAGATGCAGCTTTCTTACGCGACTTATTCGATGAACCGACCACCATGCTCTATCAGGTCTGGTCACTAATCCGTACAGTGGATGATGCCTGCAAGCCGGGGGCACAGATTACAGTGGAGCAGCTACTCGCACAGGCTGACCAACTGATCATGGCGGTGATCAGGGTGCTAGAAGGGGATGAGGAGGCCGAGATCGTGCGGCTACTGCTACGATTGAGGGATGCATTGAGCCGACAGGATAGCGGACAAGCATTGAGCGGTCCGGCTGAAGCTGCCAGAGCTGAAGTAATCAACCTGGTCAACAACTTCTTCTACGATAAGCTAACGGCGGTGCCTACCATAAAAGCCTATATGGATGGCGTCCAAGGCGTAGGATAAAAGCCCAAGGAAGGGCGAGGACACCATGGCAGGGTTGACAGATCAGGCGGGTGGGAGGCGTGTGACTGGTGGAGAGGCGATCGAGCGGGCACACCAAGCGTGGCAGGAGAGTATGCTGCGGCAACTGGATGCGCTGCGGAAGGAAATTCAGGCAACCCAACCAGGCAGGCTGGCGGCAAATTGCGGGGGAACCCTGACGAATCAAAAAATCCGATTGACCTATTGGGGACAGGTGGTGGAAATTTCGTGGCCTGACCTGAAGGCGCGGAAGTTGTCGGATGAGTCAGAATGCTCAGTATATGACGCTGGGATGTTGCTGTATTATATGCGGGAAGCAGACGGGACCCCAATGGCGGAGCGATGGATCGGGTACCGAGAGCTGCCTGGAGGGAGCTTCTACAGCCAGGCGTTCCAGGGATACAGCGGCGACCGCTTAGCACGTACATATGGCGAAAGATTGGAGGCTTATGCGAAGGCGGCAAAGACCTTGGGGGGAATATCTTTACCGGCGCTGCCTGGGGCAGCGTACGCGTTCCACCCTCTACCGCGGATCCGTTTGGCGACAATCGTCTACCCGGGGGATGAAGAGTTCCAAGCACGCGCCTCCGTTCTATTCGATGAGGCAGCCAGCCACTACATGACCACTGATGGCCTGGCTCTGCTGGGAGCAGGGCTGGTGGGAAGATTAATCCAGGCGGGGAAAACCGAGGATCCTATTTTCGATTGATTTTTATGGCAAGCCGATAATTTTCATACCCTGCGGATATTCTATACTGAAATCAAAACGCAATGTCCGCTTTTCTTTCGGCTCCAGCAAGAGTGACCATATCAGCTGGTTTAACTCGGTTTGTTCTGTGGGCTTGGGGTCTGACGATATCAGCTTGACCTTGATCTCCTCATAGCGCGGAACGGGTATTTGGTCATACAAAGTGAGGTTGGCTCTGCCAGGCAGCATATTCTCCAGGTTGATCTCATAGCCAAATACGAGGTGACTTTTTCCGCCAACGAGGCGCTTATCAATATCACGGCGCTTCAACTCGCGTTCCACTTTGAGGCGGTTATCGTTACCCAGGTAGAGTTCAATTCTTCCCCCAGGAACAGTCAGCTCGAGCGAAGTGGTACCTACATATTCATCGTTAATTAATATGTGGGCGTCACCAGGTAGGAGTGTGTAGGGACTATTATTATCAGCTATAGCTCGCCGGAAGACAGCCTGTGCCAGCTTGGGGGTTGATACGTAGTCCAATATCGGTTTGATGGGAAAACGAGCGATTGTAACCTTATGAGGAGCACCATCTGGTAGAACAGTAACGGTATTTGGGATGATATAGGAGACCGATGTGCCAGTGGTATCCACCAATGCAGTCACCTCTTCCGCTTTTTCTTCGTTCTGGCTTGCACTGGTAGCAGGAGTATTTATTGTAAGCTGAGCTTTAGCAGCAGCTGGAGAAATCGCCTGAGGTCCAATTCCAAAACGAGCTATTGGTAAGATTGGCTCCGGCGGGTGAATGTACCAGGGCTCAAGCTCAGGAGGAATTGAGGTGAGGGCTGGCCGAGCGGTTGAGAGGGTGAGAGATACCCCTTCCCAGGTTTCACCCGTATTTTGGGTCACATCAGCGAGATAGCTTACTTCAAGTGTTGGGGTGCCTTCTTTTTCCAGCAAACGCAAGTCATAAAGAGGCTTCCAACCCGCCCCGTTGACCACATAACTGACTTCAATGGTTAAATTACTAGCCGTAAGCAACTCTACATCAATGATTGCTGTGTAGCGCTCATGGGGTTGGGCATTGTGCAACTGTTCCAACTCCTTGGTCAATTTGTCCAAAAGGCGATTAACCTGGCGTTGATTGATCTGGAGGCTGTGGGTTTCAACATCCAGTTCATCAGATTGTTTCCGCAATTTACCAAAGAATTCAAGCTGTTGCTCTATGGTCATCTCACCAGCCGCCAGAGCTAAAGCGTATGTATTCACCTGACCAGCGAGCTTATCCAAAACAATACGGTTCTGCTTAATCAGCTCAACCTTAGCATCCAACCGCTTCAACTCATCTTGCATTTTTTCGATCTCGACTTCGAGATTGCGCAACGTATCTGAAGGTTGATCAGTATAAAAAATGCGTTTGACTTGGGCACCCAATAGCCGGGCCTGGGCAGCACCATAAACGGAGGCACGTAATGAATCTGGGTTGATGCGGAGGGGCAATTCAGGTATCTCTAAGGCATGGGTACCCGGATCCAACTTGATCAAGCCACGCCTGGTAAGGCGCACCCGGTCTGGATACACAGTTGCAGCCACAATGGTAGTGGTCAATTCAGTTATAAAATTCTCCTCTGAACTACTTTAACCTAACAGCCTTTCTGCCATCTATGGGTTAAATTAAAATCCCTCCAGCCTGGACATATCCGCAACACCCTTCCCCAGGTTGACAATGCGCTGGAGGAGGGCCAGACGATTCTGGCGTAGGGCAACATCATCGGTCATGACGAGTACCTCATCGAAGAAGCGATTGACTTCTGGAATCATGGGCAGGAAAGCCGTGAGAAAACTATCGGCAGAGCGGACCCGAGCAAGATGGAGTGATTTTTCAGCCAGGAGCAAGGCGGAGTACAGGGTCTCTTCTGCTTTTTCGGCAAATGACTGGGGGTTTACTTCGAAGGATTCTTTGAGGTCACGCGTGATGCGAACGCAGCGCGCATAAGCGGGGAGTATGGAATGCCAGTCTGGTCGGGTAACCCAAACGGAGAGCTGTTTGACCGATTGATTGGTGCGGGCAGGGTTGTACCCATGAGCTGTGACGACGGCATCGACTACATCGTAACGATACCCCGCTTCGAGCAGCAAGTTTCGCAAGCGCTCAATAATAAACCCCTGGCAAGCTGATAAGCTTTCAGGATCGATGGGAATGGGCAGGAGAGAGGCAGCAGATTCCAACCCTTTGCCCAAGTCAATGCTCATGTTATGAGCGATCAATGCCTGAACCAACCCAAGTGCAGCCCTCCGCTGCGCAAATGGATCACGCGCACCCGTGGGAGCCATACCAGCAGCAAACAGACCTGCGAGGGTGTCAAGACGGTCTGCCAACCCGACGACCAAACCCGGGCGAGTTTTTGGGAGCTCGTCACCGGCAAAACGCGGCAGGTAATGTTCAAATATGGCCTCGGCTACGGGCTCACTCTCTCCAGAGGTCAAGGCATAATAGCGACCCAGGATGCCCTGCAGGGAAGTCATCTCGATCACCATCTTGGTAGCCAGGTCAGCTTTACAGAGCTGGGCAGCACGCCTGGTGATGGCAGCTTCCTGCTCGTTGAGGGCGAGCATGGGGGAAAGAACTTCAACCAGGGCAGTGAGGCGGTTGGTCTTATCCAACATAGAGCCCAGCCTGGTTTGAAAGATAAGCGTGCCCAAACGGGGGAGAAAATCGGCCAATTTGCGCTTGCGGTCATCACGGACGAAGAAATCGGCATCGGCAAAGCGGGCGCGGATGACATGCTGATTGCCTTCGGTAATCAGCTCACAAGCGGCGATTGGCTCATCAGCATGAGAGGGGTGATTGGTAACCGTAATGAAATTTGGGAGCAACTCACTTTCATCTGCGGCTGGCTCAATTTGTGGTAACCCGGAGGTACGCCCAATATGGGTCGGGATCGTTTTGAAGACGGGGAAATAGCGCTGGTGCTTTTTCATTACCGATATGAGCACCTCACGGGGCAAGTGCAGGTGACCAGGGTCAAAGGAGCCAAGCAAGGAGGTAGGAGCTTCGACCAGATTGGCGACTTCAGATAAAAGGGCTGGGTCTGGCAGGTTACGCCCGTTGATCGAAGCGACGAGGACATCGATTTGTGCCTGGATGAGGGTGAGACGCTGGCTTTTTTCAAGGATAATGCCTTGGTCATGCATGCGGTTGAAGTAATCAGATGCATCCTTGATCTTTATTTCAAATGGTTGGCGAGTGCGCAAGCCACGGGTTAGGTTCCCGGAGTGAACCCCGGCATATTCAAATGGGATGACCTGCTCACCGAATAAGGCCAGCAACCAGCGGATGGGACGGGAGAAATAGATGTTGGTGCGGTTCCAGCGCATGGATTTATCAAAACGCAAGGTGGCAATCAGCCCTGGCAAGGCTTCACCCAG
This sequence comes from Anaerolineales bacterium, assembly GCA_049281855.1. Classification (GTDB taxonomy): domain Bacteria; phylum Chloroflexota; class Anaerolineae; order Anaerolineales; family UBA4823; genus FEB-25. Next base: position 447 of record JBAPSY010000382.1, on the reverse strand, counting down.
CACTTCAGGGGCCAGACGACCGACCTGGCGAACCGTGGCAGCCACGTAACGCCCGCCATCCATTTCGACAACCTGCAAATCATGGACACTAACGCCCTTGCTACGAGCGAAGCCTTCACCAGCTTTGGTGGGTTTTCCAAATGAGTCGAAAGCACGGTCGGCCGGGGGACCTTTAACCAATTGTTCCAGGTCAGATTGGTGAGCAGCAACTTCCTGGACGTGCATCACCAACCGACGGGGGGTTCCCATGAGGCGAATCTCACCATGTGTCAGGCGCAGCTCATCCAACAGAGAGGTGAGCTGACCTTGAAGCTGCTCAAGAGCCGAGTCAAGGTCACCGGCAGGGAGCTCTTCTGTGCCGATTTCGAGAAACAGGTCAGCGGGGGCAGTGGCGAGCGAAGGAATTGGGGAGGCAGCAACATGGGAAGACGTCGTGCCAAGGGTGGC
>JBAPSY010000381.1:0-6336 GCA_049281855.1 Anaerolineales bacterium | reverse complement strand
ATTATGGCTACACCGATTATGTATCTTTCACTCCCTACACTTATGGGACTTCTGGCTACCGGAATGCCTACATCAACGGCATTTATTATTGGAAGATAGAAGCGCGAGACCATAACGGATATGTCATCGCTACCAGTTTGGCACGCAGCTTCACCAAGCAAATGAACCTGACGCTGACTGCTCCCGCCGATGGAGCTACATTGACCATAGACCCAACCTTTCAGTGGGCACGGGTCGTTGGGGCGCGTGACTATCACCTGATTGTCAGCACTCAACCCGGCTTTAGCCCTCCCTACGATTATGTCTACACCGATTACCCGACCTTCACCCCTTACACTGCTGGCCAACATACCCACTATTCTGACGGCACCTATTACTGGAAGGTAGAAGCGCGAGACCATAACGGATATGTCATCACTACCAGCAACGGATGGAGTTTCACTATCAGCAGCGGTTTATATATGTATTCTTATTTGCCATTGACAATCAAATAGGGTATAAGCTAGGCTTTTCCATTTATACAGTAACAGAAAACACTGTTACCACATCTTTTTTTGGACACGGCCTGACCATTCGTAGATTTGGTTCTTCATTGGTATTGGGATTGTACAAGAATCTGTTGCTCATCACTCAGCAGATACGAATGGCAGTATAGATACGCGCTAAAAAATGATTATCTCATCAAAATAAAGCTACCCAACCCCCGCATATAGACTGGACGATTATTCACGTCGTTGGGTACGCGCAACGAGCAAGTAAAGTCATTGGTAGGTGAAGGCTTTTTATCAGCTCCAACAGCAGCTTATGCGAATGTTGAGACCATAGAATTTTCAAGATAATCCATTACCGTAAGTGGTGCAATGCCCTCATGAAAGCCTTCACCAAAGCCTCTCACGTCAACAATGCCCTCCAGGTCATCAAGCACATGAATGATGGCATGACTGTAAGCGACGCTTGTCGAGAGTGTGGCTTAGCACGTTCCACCTTCTATGACATTTTGAAGAGGAATCCAGAAGCCATCGCTGAAATCCAGGAAATCATCGACGCCAAGAACCGTGAGCAGTTGGGGCTAATCATCCTGAGCAAGACAGAGATTTCCGTAAGGATATTGTAGCTGGCCTGGTGGATACGACCAAGCCAAAAGACCGGTTGGCGATTTTTGTGAAGCTGAATGAGCTTGTGGAAAGCTCGATAAAAGGCATGGGGATGGAAAATGACATTGAGAGTCAGGCGCATGAGTTCCTGAAGCATGGTCCTCAGTTGGTGCAAGCGAAGTCGCGCTTCACGGCAAGCGCAGACGACGGTCACAATAGATAGTGAAGCCTAGTTTGGACAAATCCGCGCATAATGATGGAATAATGCCCTAAAACAGGGCATATACTTTTCGCGGGAATGTAACCATTGGTGAATCCCCGTATTTCATTTTGATTTCCCCCTATGGACAGGGCTGTAGGTTGCATTTCCTTGCTACATGCCGTGGTGCAATTCTGGTTTAATTCAGGTAACACTGCATGGAAAATATGGACGTGTTGGATAATTTTACCCCCACACATAGTACACAGAGGATATCTAAACCCATGGATGTCTAAATGGTATGCTATGAGCACAGGAGGCCTGGAATGCGCACCCAAACATGGCAAAAATGCCGTCATTTCACAAGTTCTATCTATATGTGGGTGGTATTCAATCAAGGCAGCATACCAAAAAGACATTCAGGGTATCTAAACACCAAAAGGGCTGGGTGAACACCAATTTCCGCCCCTCTTAATCAATTGGTTCAGGAGTTCATGGGTTCAAGTTGCTTCGTGGGTAACAAGAAATAGGGGGTAGAAAGTTAAATAAAAGAATATTGACTAATCTTCAAGGCTCCCCCTATATCTAGATTTGGTAATCAGCGCTACCCATAACCGGGCACCTTTTTCCCGTCCGCTTTTGGGAAACGCGAGTGCCTGTTCGTATATCGATCTTTTATCAACGCCATTACCTAGCTGCTATTCGAAATCTATCAAACAAAACCTCAATAACCTATTCTCCGCTCGCTACTTCTCCAAGCGGTAAGCATAAACCCCATGTGCGTTGGTAGCGATAAAAAGCATGTCCCCGACCATGTCGCAGGACTTGGCTTCCAAGGCTTCCATTGCATAACCGATTATTTGTGGGTGTTCCCCATCCGAAACATCCAATACCAGGTTCCCATTGACAAAGAGATAAGGCGCTTCTAGGTTCAGCTGGTAGGCATACGGGATCAAGGTTTTATCCATGGGCAATTCCACCGGATCCTGTGGTTGGGAAATGTCGTACCGCTTGATGCCTGCCATGCCTGCGCTAAGATAGAGTTCTTTCTCTGAGGCAATAACATCGGACGGGCTCATCATCTGCAGTTCTGGGATCGGGATGACTTTCACGACCTGCGGGTTTGCGCCTTCGCTGATATCCAGGATGCGCAGCGAGAACGGCTCTGCCTGTTTCGGATCCAGAGACCCGTCAAGCGCGTAGAGTGTCGTACCATGGATGCTCAACGACCAGCGATCATTGGGTAGATCGACAAATTTCACTGCCTGGGGGTTAGCCGGGTTGGAGATATCGATGACCCACAACCCAATCCCGGGGTAGAACGCGTCCTGCAAGCCCCAACCTGAAAGGTAAGCGTAGTCTCCTGAAATCGCCATGTCATGCGCTCCATCCGAAGCAGCTTCGTCATACACAGCACTCTCCTGCACCGGACTGATGGGGTTTGAAATGTCATACACATGGAAAGGATAGTTCGCATCTGAAATGTACGCATCACTACCGATTACATCCACCGCAGTCGGGACCTGCGAATTTAGATTCTTTCGTTCATCATCGTAGAAAACCTCTTTCATGTCCGCCGGATCCGATACGTCCAGCACCCTGAAGCCACCGAAGCGGCTGATCACATAAGCATAGCCACTCGATACTTTGATACCCGTGAGCATGTCAGGCACCGGCGTCATGTACTGCCCTACCCGCATCGGGGAGGCGGGTGTCCTGATGTCGGCAATTGTCAATCCATAAGTCTGGTCCGGGATATACAGTGTTTCATCAGCAATGTACATCCCCCGCTCGGGCATCTCGTTGACGGCAAATTCAAAACCGCCCACTGATGTGGGCATCACTCCCACCCGCTCAGGGTGGGAAGGATCGGAAATGTCATAAACGAACACACCGTCCAGGTCAGAAAGCAGGTAAGCATAATCTCCTTCCACGACGATTCCACTCAGAACAAATGGGGAGTCGCCTCCGCTCAAGACCGGGTTCAGCGGATCGGTCAGGTCAAGAATGGCCAGACCGTAGTTCGCTACCGCCAGACAGAGATAATCACCGCATACCTCGAGCGCATTGATGGATTTGTCGTAATCGGTCGGAATATCCTTAATGTCATAGGTACCAACCTGCTGTGGATTGGATGGATCAGCAACATCTACGATGGATAACCCTGGTCCATTGATGTCTGCCAGATAGATATGATCAGCATAATAAGCAATCGAGAGTATGGTGCCTTTGACCGCGTTACTACTTAATATCACAGGATTGGCTGGATCACTCACATCCACTATAAACAAACCGCTTGGATTACAGCCAATGTAGGCGATTTTTTCCTTTAGCGTCAGCGAACCGCAGCCGGGGGTTTCAGGTTGAACCGAACTTAACAGTCTGAGTTTGTCCTCCTGCTGAATATCAAAAATGAATAAGCCTCCATAGCGGGTTGTGACGTAAGCGTAGCGATCATCGACTTCAATACCCAGTACGATGCCTGGCAACAGCTCGCTCTGTGAGATAAACGCAGGCGATTGTGGGTTCGAGACATCCAGCACTACAAGCCGTGGTCCCTGCCCCAGGTAGGCGAGGTCCTGCCTGACAGCTACCGCCGTTGCGCTCCCGCCCACCTGCCCGACCAGTTGAAGTGCGTTGCTAAAATCCGGTTTAGGATTTGTCTGACCCTCCTCCGACTGGGTAGCTGTGCCCATTTCAGGGACGAGGGTAACCATCCCCTGCTGAGAATCATTTTGGCTGATCTGCGTCGGCAAGGCTTCTTTGGTAGTCTGGGGTTTACTTATTTTTCCCGTTGATTGGAATAAGCTGCAGGAAATCAAAATAAAAGCAATCAAAATGATCACAACGATACGTCGATTTAAAGTTCCATTCATTCTCCACCTCACTAATTAATGAGCGATTCCCGATTCACAGTTTCATTATACAGTGACTACTCCCCACGCCTAAAGGCGGGGGCTTCTAGGGCACAGCCCAGGGATTGTAGCCCCAATCCCAAACTGTTTATTGCAGCATTATGATCTCGATCCATCACGAGACGACAGACTGAACAGGCCTGAACTCGAACAGCCAGAGATTTCTCCACCATCATTCCACTTCTTTTGCGACTTGATCGATAGTCTCTTTCAGACATTTATCCACGCTGCCAACCAACACTTTACGGCGGTACTTGATACAAAAGACAACCTGATATTTGCACGAGTATAGGACATGAAGGTTGCTCGTGAAACCCTTTATATAGCTCGTGTGTTCTATTATACGACCATTTTCTACCTAATGTCAAGGTTTGCGCCTTATATCCCCTCTGCTAAAGCCGGGGGCTTTACGGCGCTGCTTGGTAAAATATCGCGTGAGTTTTTTCATTTCCCGGTCCAGCTATGACCAGTACGCGGGTATCTGCTGAAGACTCTGCAACCTCGCGTTGATCTTCGGAATGTGCTTACAAAGAGGATTTATTCGTATCTACATTCAGGATCGAAATTATACAGGCGACAGTCCAGCTTTGATGGCATATAATTTGCCTGGATGCACAATCTAGTATTTCAAAGACATGATTGATATCGATATTACACCTGAAAGTATGGGTGAGTCAGATGAAGACACGTATTATCTGGTATAACCTGTTCTTTCTCGAAGATCTAGATCAGACAAGATGGTGTTTACCGGCTGCGGATCTGGAAAAGGACAGGTCAGAAGATTTTTATCCGCTCTCTATTTTTTTCCATGATCTAGAAGGCACCAGGCCATTACTGGATCATGAGCAGGAATTCTGGTTAGCCATGGATGTACAGGCAGGACTGCGAAGGAGCCAGGCAATATCATCCGATGGAATTTAGGGGGTTTATGGTGATCTGAGAGATAATTGGGATCAATTTTCTGAGGTGTAGAGTTTCTCAGACTACCATTGATAGACTGGGACAGGGTGGTTTCAGTAATAGCACAACAAAGGTCATACTAAAAACTCGTAACTCCTCCGCTTGATCAGGTAAAAAGCACTATATGTGGCATAAAAAGCAAAATTTTTGACTACTGGTCATAAATGGTAATTCTACCCGTTGCAATTTTGAGATATTTTTGCAAAATACCGCCACATGTAGTGGTCTCGGAACCATGCCTGAGTAGTTACAAAAATCCTTCCTACAGCAGACTGTTTTCTCCTTCTCTCTCAGGTAAAGCCCACCATCTTTCCAACCTTTTTTAGTGAAGTTATCCCCCACCAAGTGAAGCTGTACCAGAAAACACCGTTCAGCAATTATGAGGTTTATTTGCTAATCGTAGGCAAATAAACCTTATGGAGGGGTAAGATCGTGAAAATGAGGGGATTGGAGCTACCCCCGCCAGGGTTGGGATTAAGAACTGTAATACTCACATCCCCGGTGATATTGATTTGGCCCAAAGGAACGATCGCTTCCAGGGTATTCGAGGCCAAATAATGAGTTATCAAATTAAAACTATTAAGGCGAACAATGGAGCCAGGGATGAAACCTGTTCCCGTAATGGTAATGATTAAGGTCGATCCATGTTCCTTTGCACTGGGAGGAACCAGAGATATCAACACAGGTAAAGGATTTGAACTGAAACAATCCCAGGCGGGGGTCTGAGGCTCTGAAAATGGGGAGGTGTTGCCCAGGGGGTCGGTTACAGTCGCGGTCAGGTTCGCATAAGTCAAGGGACAATACTTATTAAATTGGAAGGTGCCTCCCCCATTTGCGGCCATACTGTCCAGGTAAATCCGCCCCTGATTACCCAAATCCAGAAATAACTCCACGGTACAGTTGGCACAGGTACTGCCGCTTCCTCCACCTGAATCGAGAGCAATCGTCGGAGCGGACAAATTGTTATTGGCTCCATTCTCTAAATTAATCCCTTTATAGCTGTTAGCAAAGATTGAATTGCGGCGGAGCGTGTTGGTTTGTGGGGAGTTTAACCAGATACCGTTTACGCCATTGGCAATCGTGTTTGCCTGGAGCAAATTTCGATTCCCCGGCACAGACACAGCCATACCAATGCTGCCCAATGCAGAATCACTGTTAGCCGAGGTTC
>JBAPSY010000380.1:0-4637 GCA_049281855.1 Anaerolineales bacterium | reverse complement strand
GTCTCTTATGCGGCGGTAAAGGTTGCGCAGTCTGTGCTTGGACTGGTTGGCTGGAGATTGGGGGTTGCGGTATGGTGCATCCCATTGTGCTGCAAAATGGTGGTTATAACCCTGAAAAATTCTCGGGTTTCGCCGCTGGCTTGGGTACCGAACGCATCATGATGCTCAAACACCGCATCGAAGACATCCGTTATTTCTGGGCCAATGACATGCGGTTTTTGGAACAGTTCTAGGAGGAGATCATGAAGCTTCCCATATCCTGGTTAAAAGACTTCGTTGACATCACCAACTCTCTTCCCGAGCTTGCTAAACGCCTGACCTTGGCGGGTCTGGAAGTGGAACAGGTCATTTATATCGGTCTTCCACTCCCGAAATCCAATTCTGTCGGGCAGCAAAGTGCCGGTGAAAATATTGATACCAACGTATCCGGGTTGGCTTGGGAGCCTGATAAAATCGTCACAGCCTCTGTTTCAGAGATCCTTCCTCACCCCAATGCTGACCGCTTGGTGTTGTGTAAGCTCTACGATGGTGAGCGTGAGCATATCGTGCTCACTGGTGCTCCAAATTTATATCCCTACAAAGGGCTGGGTCCATTACCCCAACCGCTCAAAGTGGCTTACGCTCGGCAAGGAGCCCGAATATATGACGGGCACCAGCCTGGTCAGGTTCCGACCACGCTCAAACCTGCTAAAATCCGTGGGATTGAATCCTACTCGATGATTTGCTCCGAAAAAGAGCTCGGTATCTCGGATGATCACGAAGGCGTGATCATCCTCGATGAGGATGCCCCAGTGGGTGTCCCACTGGTGGATTATATCGGCGACGCGGTTTTTGATATTAAGATTGTGCCCAATATTGCCCGCGATGCCAATATCTTGGGCGTAGCGCGTGAGGTTTCCGCTCTCACCGGGCAGCCTTTACACATCCCGGAGGACTTCTATCTGGTTCAAGCGGAAGGTCCGAATATCACAGACAAAGCTTCCATCGAGATTACCATCCCTGAGCTGAACCCACGCTTCGTACTCGGGTTGATCCAAAACGTCACCATCAGACCCAGCCCATATTGGATGCAGCGCCGGTTAAAGTTGGCGGGGATGCGCCCAATCAACAACATCGTGGACGTCACCAACTACGCCATGCTCGAGGTTGGTGAACCACTGCACGCCTTTGATTATGATGTACTTGTTCAGCGTGCGGGAGGCCAGCCTCCCACCATCATCACCCGTACTGCTCATCCAGATGAACGCCTCACCACTTTGGATGGCGTCGACCGTCCCCTCGACCCATACATCGTCCTGGTGTGCGACACTGCCGGTTCCCTGTCCATCGCAGGGGTAATGGGTGGAGCTGAATCAGAAGTGTACGACGCATCTATGGAGTCGGAAATCGCTACAGATGGAACGCCTATCGGCCATCAATCAGGACGGATAAAAAGTACCTCAAGCATCCTTCTGGAAGGTGCCGCCTGGAATAATATCAATATCCGTAAAACGTCCGCTGCTCAAAAGCTCCAATCAGAAGCTGCGTTTCGTTTTTCGCGTGGTGTGCACCCTGCCATGGCTGAGCGTGGTGTGAGGCGTGGATTAAAATTAATGCACCAGCTCGCTGGAGGGATTGTCTACCAGGGATTAGTCGACAATTACCAGCTTCGACCTATTGATCCGGTCATTGATCTCACTCCAGAAGATGTCCAGCGTATGCTGGGGATTGAGCTCAGTGGAAAGGAAATCATCAATATTCTACAGAGTTTGGATTTTAAATGTGAATTGATCACAACTGGACCTTCACAGATCGTTATTCGCGCCCAAACCCCCGACCATCGCCTGGATTTTAGCGAAGGTCTGGTTGGCAAAGCTGACCTATTGGAAGAGATTGCCCGCATCTATGGATACGAGCGCATCCCCGAGACTCGCCTGGCTTCAGAATTACCCCCTCAACGCAGCAACCCGACCTATGAAGGCGAAGAGCTCATCATCAACATCCTGATAAATTTGAGTCTGCAGGAAATTGTCAGTCATCGCCAGACTACACCCGAACGCGAAGCACGTCGCCTGGCACCTGGAACTCCTGTAGATGATCACCCATATCTGCGTATCATCAATCCCATCGCTTCTGACCGGGTCGTCATGCGCCATAGTGTTCTTAATAGCTTACTTGAAACTGTTGAACACAATTCTCATATCCGTCCACGCATGGCTCTTTTTGAAGTTGGTCCCGTCTTCCTGGCTTCTGAGATGGGTGAACGCCCGGATGAATTACATCGCCTGGCAATCGTGCTCACCGGACCGCGTTCCCTTCCAGGGTGGCAATCAGCAGATGTCGCACCGATGGATTTTTTTGATCTCAAGGGAGTTATTGCTGAATTGATGGAAGGGCTTCACGTCGATTTCCATGTTGAGCCAATAGAGCATCCAACCTTCCATCCTGGTAAATGCGCCCGCCTCCTAATAGGTGATCATCAGGTTGGGATTTTCGGTGAGGTGCATCCCCTCGTGCACGAACATTACGATTTTTCATCAAACCCTGTGATGGCAGCCGATATAAACCTGGATTTGCTGATCAGCCTGATCCCGGAACGCTATGACATGCAGCCTGTACCTGCTTTCCCACCCGTGTTGGAAGACCTTGCGCTTGTCGTTGAAGAAAATATCCCTGCTGAGCGCGTCGCTGAGGTAATTAAGCTAGGCGCAGGACGTATCGTGACGAATATCACCCTCTTTGATGTTTATCGCAGTGAGCAAATTGGGAAGGGTAAAAAGAGCCTGGCATATTCACTCACCTATCAATCGGTTGATAAAACCCTCACTGACAATGATGTTGCTCAGGTACGTGGGCGGATAATCCGTCAATTAGAGCAGGATTTGGGCGCCAGGTTACGAGCTTAACTACACGCCACATGACTAAAGAGCTGTCCAAGTGATTAGTAAGCAATTTCATCTTGCAACCTTTTAGGGTCTGCCGTATACTTATCTGGTTGGCCTTATCCAAAACCTTTCGAGGAGAAATACTATGAGCAATCGAACTGCCGGAGTAATTATTACGATTGTTGCGGTGTTACTGTGCGGGTGCCCTGGGTTAGCCGCATTGTGTTGGGGCTTGGCCAGCTTTGTTGACTATGCAGCCGGGTTCGGAATCTTCGCCTCCGATCAAAACACGTATCTTGGTTACATATTTGGTGGGGTCTGTGGCGGGATTATCTTGATTGTTATTGCTGCAGTGGTCAGCTTCCTCGTGCTGCGCAAGAAAAAAGAAACTCCACCCCCGAGTCCCGACGAACCTCTTCCACCCGCGATCTAATTCCTCTCGCCCATGATCCAGAGCTGATCCTCAGCTCTGGATTTGCTTTTAAATCCAAGAATGATTTTCTAGGGTCGTGGATATAGGTGATGGCCAATTTTTCCGCATTGACAGATTTATCTTACCATATTAAACTATTCCTTATCGTTAAATAAATATTTAATATCCTTTTTAATCTAATCATGGAACCTTTAGAGCGTTTGCATACCTTTGAGCAGTTAAAGCTCCTTTCAGACCCACGCCGGCTTTCGATTCTTAAACAGCTGATGTCAGGTCCAGCTACCCTTTCCCAATTAGGCCGTAGCTTGGGCGAACACCCTGCCTGGGTACGACATCATCTCAAGCTACTTGAGCATGCCGGATTGGTGGAGTTGAGTGACGTAAAGATTTCGGATGGATATATCGAAAAATTTTACCAATCGAAAGCTCATGCCTTCCTCTTTCAGGAGCTGTTGTTGCCTGAAAAACCCGGGAAAAAGCTGGTGGTCCTGTCTGGAAGCCATGACCTGGCATTGGAAATACTTGCCCATTCATCATGTGGTGAGCTGGATGTATATACCCTTCCAATTGGCAGCCTGGATGGACTGGTGGCATTGCGTCAGGGGATGTGCAGTGCAGCCGGTTGCCATCTTTATGATACCGGCACGGGGGATTTTAATTCGCCCTTTGTTCGCCACTTCTTCCCCGATAAAAAGATGGTGCTTCTTACCCTTGCCTATAGGGAACAGGGATTAATGGTCGCGCATGCCAATCCTGAGCATGTTCATGGGCTTGAAGATCTGACGAGAAACCTCCGCTTTTTTAACCGCAACCGTGGCTCCGGCACCCGTTTGTGGTTGGATGGGCAGCTCGACCGCTTGGGAATATTACCTGAACAAGTGCTTGGGTACGCTGATTAAGCTCACACACACACAGAGGTGGCACTCGCTATTCAACAAGGTCGTGCTCAGGTCGGATTGGGCATCCAGGCAGCGGCTGCATCCCTTCATTTGGATTTCATCCCACTTTTCCAAGAACGCTTCGATTTGGTTATGGAAAAAGAACAAATCTCAGATCGACAGCTTTCTCCGCTATTCGATACTTTTCTTAGTGGTGAATTTCGCCACCAGGTCGAAAGTCTGGGTGGCTACGATGTAACCCATCTCGGAGATCAAATCATCCTTTAGGAGGTCAAAAATGAAGATCAGTGCGAGAAATATATTGAAAGGCAAATTAGTCAAGTTGGTACGTGGCGCGGTCAATGCTGAAGTCACCATCGAGCTTCCAGGGGGCACCCGCCTGGTTTCGATCATCACCAACAGTTCGGTCGAAAATCTCGGCCTGACCGAAGGAAAAGAGGC
>JBAPSY010000379.1:0-1864 GCA_049281855.1 Anaerolineales bacterium | reverse complement strand
AAACAAACCGGTTTATGACAGTGGACAGCGCAGATTACTTCCGCTGCTTGAAGCCAAAGAAGCCTGGCGATATCGCGACTTAATTTTTTTCCTCGTGCGGCGGGACCTAACTGCGCGCTATAAACGCTCGGTTCTGGGGATTGCCTGGACGATGCTCAATCCACGGGGGATGATGATCGTGCTTTCGATTGTCTTTTCCCAACTTTTTCGCATGAACATTGAGGATTTCCCGGCTTTTGTGTTGAGCGGTTTGATCGCGTGGACCTTTTTTGCCCAGACCAGTTCAGCTGCAATCAACGTACTTGTGTGGGGTGGTGACCTGCTCCAGAGGATATATATTCCTCGTTCTGCATTTGCTCTTTCCTCAATTGGTACTGGTTTGATCAATTTGCTTCTTTCGCTTGTGCCACTATTGGTCGTCATGATTGTGATTGGCACTCCACTTCATATGACATTCCTTCTTGCTCCTTTGGCGATGATTTTATTAGGCTTGTTCAGCCTGGGAGTTGGTTTGCTCATCTCGACAATTGGCATCTATTTTGCTGATGTAGTGGAGATGTACGGGATCGTTATCATGGCGTGGTTTTATATTACCCCCATTATTTATACCTTAGATCTTTTACCAGCAAACCTCCAAGGCTGGTTGCAGCTCAATCCGATGGTGCATCTGGTGGAATTATTCCGCAACCTGGTCTTTTACGGTAAAATACCCGCTCTTGAAAGCTGGTTGATTTCTGCCGGCGTTGCACTGGGAACGTTCTTGATCGGATGGCTGGTTTTTACGGGAAAATCGGATGAGTTTGCCTACCGCACCTGAAATTTCTAAGTTGACCCCGACTCTTGAGATACAAACCGACGATGATGTGGTGATCCTGGAAGACACCACCGTGCGCTACCGGGTTCCACGTGAGCGTATTCGTACCTTCAAGGAATTTATCATCCGCCGTATGAAGGGACAAGTCCAGTTTGTGGATCTACTAGCGCTTCACCATGTCAGCTTGCGGGTAAAAAAGGGCGAGGTATTTGGTTTGATTGGTGCGAATGGAGCAGGTAAAACTACCCTGCTGCGCCTTGTGGCAAGGGTGATGCGCCCAACGCTTGGTCGGGTGATCGTGCGCGGACGGGTAGCGCCACTACTGGCGATGGGCGCTGGCTTCCATCCCGAATTGACCGGGCGTGAAAATGTTTACTTGAATGGCACACTACTGGGCTACACCCGCCACCAGATTGAAGAACTCTTCGATCAAATCGTTGATTTTGCTGAGCTACGCGATTTCATTGATGCTCCCTTGAGGACCTATTCTTCCGGTATGCTAGCGCGCTTGGGGTTTTCGGTAGCAACAGGGCAGATGCCGGATATTTTGATAGTGGATGAAGTGCTATCCGTCGGTGATATTGCCTTTCAGGAAAAGAGCTCAGAGCGCATACGCCAATTCCGCGAGCAGGGTGCGAGCATTTTATTGGTTTCACATGATATGGGTAATATCCAAAAGATGTGTGGCCGAGCTGCCTGGTTGAACCATGGGGAAATCGTTCAAGTAGGACCTGCGGAGGATGTAGTAAAGCAATTTCAAATATTTATGGAAGTCGAACCCTTTTAAACCCTGATTCCTATTTGGGGTTATTAATATAATGGGTTTTAAGTTGCTTCTCTTTTTGGATTGGCAATCGTTAGGCTTTTCCCTGTAATCTCACAAGGTTATCATTGTAAAGCTCATCTCAAACACTGTTGTCGGATGGAATCCATTCTCACTCCCTATCCATACACCACGGACTAGAGACCTTTCGCCACATCGTACAATGTAAACATAAGTCAATCGGATATTTCAAAGCCCAGGATAAAAATCCGTCTATACCCTTGCTA
>JBAPSY010000378.1:0-5872 GCA_049281855.1 Anaerolineales bacterium | reverse complement strand
CCACTCATAGTGTTTTAAAAACTCAACGCTCTTCGGTAATCTGGCAATCGTGGCTCCTATTTTTTACAATAAGAGCTTTAGACCCATGACTTTGCGTCGCCAGTTTTCACTGGTTTTGCCTGTTCGGTGGTCTGGCGATCATGGTCAGCTTTTTGCAAGGCTGGCTTTAGACCCATGACTTTGCGTCCCAAGCTTTCGCTTAGTTTGCTATTATCGTTGGTCTGGAATCATGTCCACCAGGGGAAATGGATTTAGACCCATGACTCTGCGCACTAAGTTTTCACCTAGCGAGCCTTTTCGGAGCGTTGCTCCTTAATTATAGAGGGATACACGAAATAGTCAAGCAAATCGTATCGTGAATTTATTTACAAGAGGGAAATGGCATATATAGGAATGGAATAACACTATTAAAAAGTGCGAACACCTGGGTGAGGGGGGCACCCAGATGTTCGCAGCATTATTATGACATAGTTCCAACGAAAAGGCAAGTTAATGCTGGGTGAAAGTATCTTCAAATTGGGTGATGCTTGACAATCAGCATGCATCTGGTAAAATTAGCCCGCATTCTTGAAAATCTGACATTTAGGCCGAGATAGCTCAGTTGGTAGAGCACGCGACTGAAAATTGCGGTGTCGTCAGTTCGATCCTGACTCTCGGCACTCCTGACCTGATATGGGTCAGTCCTGCGGGCGTAGTTCAGCTGGTAGAACGTCTCCTTGCCAAGGAGAAGGTCATGGGTTCGAATCCCACCGCCCGCTCTAAAAGAAGGTTGCTGATTGTTGATTTTATAGGCATGAACATCAATCGAAATCATCAATCAGCAATTTTTCAATCTAGATTCATATGGCGTCGTGGCCAAGTGGCAAGGCAAGGGTCTGCAAAACCCTCATCACGGGTTCAAATCCCGTCGACGCCTCTCTAAGCTGCTCAATAGGGCAGCTTTTTGTTTTCATGACATCCCGGTCGGTCGCTGAGTAGGCGGCATTGATTTCGGCAAAGCAAGAGGGGTAAGGATACGCCTGGGCAAAACCCTGATGCGTGCAAAAGATCGTCTTGCAAAAAACTACTTTCTGCGTATGTCTTTGATCTCGCCAAAGGTATTGATGTCCAATATCCACTGGGATTCAATATCAAACTGGTTGAACTCTGCCATATTAACAGGTGTGTATGAGTACGTTTGTCCATCCACGTCAAAGGTGACCTGATACACCTCGTGGCGGTTGCCTTCTTGCTGACCAGCTTGCAAGTTGGTCATAGGCCACTGTGGGTTATTGTTGCTGCCTTGTGCGACGGCGGTGTTAACCACAGTCCAATCCAACATGGTGAAACTGCAATAACTGGCATAAATACGATATTCGCAATCCTGGACTACCTTGCCAGCGCCGCTGCCCACGTCAATTGTGTAGGGAGTTCCGCATACTTCGGTCGCATTGGGAGCGGGAATGTTGCTTGTTTCTTTATACTCATCCTGGCATGAAACATCCTGTGCTTGCGACGGTACATCATCCCTCCAAGTGCTTTTTTGAACAGGCTGCTGTTCGAGAATGTCAGTGGATAACTGCCAGCGGATGTCAGAGACGCTGGCCGTGACATTGCTAGTTCGGTTGTTCAGGACGATAAAGACGATTACGGATGCGAAGCATAGCACTCCCATGGCAATGCTGGCGACGATTAACCAGATTGGAATTTTTTTAGGCTCGGTTGGCGTGACAGCAGGCTTGGCAGCTGTCACCAAGCTGCCGCCACAGTTGGGGCAGCGCTGTGCGTTGGCTTTAACCGGTTGGTTGCAAAATGGGCAGGGTTTGTCGGGCACAGTGCTTGTTTCATAAGCGCCAAGTACCTCCCCGGCCTGCCGAGCCAGGCCAGCCTTAATATCCCCCCCGCACTGAATGCAGAACGCTGTGCCTGCTGGATTGAGCACGTTGCAGTAGGGGCACTGAATGGCTGGACCCTTTTTGGCTTCATCCAGCTTTTCTTTATCAGTGATTAGTGCTTGCTGGTCAGGTAACTCAAATTTGTCATCCTGCGATACGGGTGCGCCGCAATTCGTGCAGACACGTTTCATCCCAGGGTTGATAGTGCCACAGTGTTTGCAAGTCCATTCCAATTCAACATAGCCAAGTTCTTTTTGTGTCATGAGATCAACTCTTTATCAACTTCAATTTAGTTGTTAATTCCTCTATTCTGCTTTTATCAATTCCAACCACCGAATGGAGCAACACATCAAAATTGAGTGATGCCCGATCATCCAGAAATGGTGGTCGACCAAACTATTCTTGATTTTACCTTGTAATATCATTTGTCAGGGGTTTCTGAAAGGCAAACTCAAGGCAAGGGTCTGCGAACCCCTGATCCCGGTTCAAATTCCGTCGACGCCTCAATCTAAGGAGCGAAGAGCAACCGCTCTTTCTCTTTAACGAATACATAACCTTTGATAATTCCTTGAAATGTCACTACCGCTTGTACACCAACTCCATTGCACCACCCGTCCTAATACCTAGTTGGACCGTGGGCTTTTTATAATCAAAGGATCCTTTAATTATGCCCATGTTCACGCTCCACAATTCCCACGCCTTTATCCTCTCCCTGGTATAACAATACAATGCCGAAAGTTTTCAGCAAAGCTTCGGGGGTTAGGATTTCTTCGCCTGGACCCACCGCAACCACTTCACGGGCAAGCAGCATAGCCTGATTACACTCAGCTGCTAATTGGATATCATGTGTGGCAACCACGATCATGGCGCCGCGCTGGCGTTCTTCATCCATGATATGCGAGAATAACTCACGACCGGATGCATCCAAGTTGGAAGTGGGCTCGTCCAAGACAATCAAGTCCGCCTGGCGGGCGAGCACCTGTGCCATATAAACACGCTGCTGCTGCCCTCCAGACAGCATGCGCAGCGGCGCATCACGCAAGTCTTCAATACCCATACGCCGTATGGAGGTAGTGATGATCTCCTCGTCCTGATGGGTCATGCGACCAAATAATCCCTTATCGGTAAAGCGTCCCATTTGGACTACATCTTTCACCCGCAGGGGCAGGATGAAACCCGAGTCGTGGAACTGGCTGAGGTAAGCCAATTGGTGGGGGTTTTTACCAGGCGGGTTGCCTAACACGTTGATTTCGCCCTTCATGGGTGGCAACAATCCAACGATGGTCTTCAGTAAAGTGGTTTTCCCCGATCCGTTGATACCCACCAAAGCCAGCGACTGCCCACAAGTCAGTTCGAAATTAACTTCAGGCACGATGACCTCACCCTGGTAACCAATATCCAAATTATGGGCAATCACGCACGCGGATGAATTATTGGTAAAGATAACGGGTGCGGGTTGCATAGTTCAACCTATCTGGGGTGATCCGAATTTAGAGAGAGGGCGGCTGCGCAGGAAAAAAACCAGGAAGAAGATCAGGGTTGCCACCAAAACGATCGATGCACCTGCAGCCAGATTGAAATAGTAGCTAACGAGCAGACCGAAATAGACCGATAGCGAGCCAAAACCAGCAGCCCAGACCATCATCGTCTGTACTCGCCGGGCGATCAGTGCGCCTGCACCCGCTGGTGCCAGCAACATGCCAAATACCAGCAGCGTTCCCACCGTCTGAAAGGAGGTAATCACGGTCAGGGCGACCAATGCCAGCATGATGTTGTGATACAGGCTGGCTGAGAAACCAGCGACTTGCGCCTGTTCAGGGCTGAAGCATAGCATGAGGAAAGGCCGGGCGCAGACGATCACCGTGACAAGGATAACCAGCGTAGCTGCCAGCTGGATCAACAACGAGCTCGGGGTGATGCCGAGAATCTCACCAAATAGCACTCGCACCAGGTCTCCACTGAAAGAGCTTGATCGCGAGACGATTACTACGCCCAGAGCCAGCATGCCCACAAATAGCAGCCCGATGGCTGTATCGGAGCTTAGGCGTGTTCGGCGTGTGATCAGGCTGATGCCACCAATCATGACCAGAGCTCCGATCGTAGCACCGAAGATACCTGGGAATCCTAGTAGCAGCGCTAAAGCGATGCCCGGCAAGACCCCATGGGCCAGGGCATCACCGATAAATGCCAGTCCACGTAACACAATGAAGGTGCCAATGATCCCGCAGGCAATGGACACTAAAACCCCGGCTAACAGGGCGTTGAGCATGAAGGTATTAGATGAAAAGGGTGTGATGAATATGTTCATATCTACTGAAGGTTTTCAACGATTGTCTGGGCTAGATTGCGCATAAATGTGAAATACGAGCCATCTGAGGGTAGGATATGAGTAGCCAGCACAACGACTTTCACACCTGTCTCCCTGCTAATAGCATCCGAAATAGCCGGTGGTGTGCCAAGCTCAGAGAAAATCGCTTTCACCTGATTTTCCTGGATTAACTGCTTCAGCGAGGCCAGATCCGCAGCAGAAACTTCCGCCTGGGAGGTAAGACTGGGGATGATAGCGGCCACCAGTTTGAACCCATAGCGTTGTGCAAAGTAACCCAATGACTCATGCCCGGTGACCAGCTTTCGGTTTGCTTCGGGCAAGCTGCCAACTTGCGTTTCAATTTCACCGTTGAGGCTTTCGAGTTGGTTTTCAACCTCTACGGCACGAGATGAGACGTCCAGATCCAGATCCGTTTTGATCTGTTCTGCCAGTGCGACCACCACTTGCTTCATGGTCAGCGGGTCGGTCCACAGGTGAGGGTCGGGAGCTCCCACCATTTGATCGGGACCACCATTGGGAATGCCTTCGCCCTGGCCAACCTTGCGGATGGTGATGTGGTCGGAAGCAATAAAGGTTTTTACCCCCTGCGCTGCAGCCTGTGATAAAGTTTTTTCCAGTCCACCTTCCAAACCCAGTCCGTTCTGTACGATCAGGTCGGCTTTATTCAAAGTTTCGATATCTTTCGCCGAAGGTTCCCATTCATGTGGATCCTGCCCGTTAGGGATAAGCACGATAACATTGGCTTTCGCACCGAACAGATCATTAACCAAAGCGCCCAGGATCGAGTAGGTGACAACAATCGTCTTTTTACCATTTGGTGAAGTCGGGGATGTGGCTTGGCAAGCGGCAATCCATAAGGATAGGACGATTAGAAGATGGATGGCTTTTTTCATTGTCCTTGCCCTTGTTTATCCCTTCGTACCAATGAAGATGAATTTCATTATAGCATGGGATTTCTCATCGCCTTGGCTTTGTAAAATCACTCCACACCTACAGGGCAGGAGAAGCAAATTAATACCTATCTAGTACCCAAATCTCCCGGTACATTCCAATGCTGCTCATGAGCTGATCAAGTTGCTGGAAACGAGGAGCCAGACGACTGGGTAGACAAGATTGGGAAATCGTCATCAGGACTCTCCTTATGGTAGCTATGTTCAATCATGGCTGCCTTTTTGTCCATCAGGGAGAGATTGTTTAGAAATAATGCAAATTGGTCAAGTCGCAAATCTGAGATTTTAGAGAACCCCTCTTCCCCTCACACTCCCGTTTTCCCATCCCTCTCTCATCCTTCAGATTATTAGATTCCTCTTCAACATTGGAGAACCTTTCCTCGTCTTCCTGAAACGATAGATAGCCCAATATTTGAGCAGGAAAGTAAGAGGGAGGATCAGGCAATTCTGATTTTATGGAATTTAGAATCTTGGAATCTTGAAAGTTCGGAGGTCTGGATTGATATATAGGCTTATCTGATGGCTCTTCGGGGAACGAGACAATGATCGTTCCCTGCCCAGTGGAACGCCACTGCAAGGCGGATAAAGATCTGAGCAGGGACATGTGTCCATAAATCGTCGCCTGACTCTTACCGGTGATTTTGGTAAGTTTCTGCATGCTCAGGGAGGGCGTGACCCATCCACTCCAAGCCAAGCACCGCAGCTGGATCCAGGTAGAC
>JBAPSY010000377.1:0-4204 GCA_049281855.1 Anaerolineales bacterium | reverse complement strand
GTCTGAACGTGTCAGGACTACCCGTCTGGGGCAAATATTGGTTGGTTTCAAAAAATGGCTGAAACGTACGATGATTAAAGAAGGATAAAATCCTTCCAAGTTAAACAAAGAATTGATACCGATTCTTCATACTATCCTTCTCGGTTTTATGACCCCTCTCAATCTAAAATTTGGATATCGTGCTTTGGTCGATGAAAATTATTCTTCAAAAGGTCAGCACCGCACAAGCCATTCATTTTTGTTACCAAATTCTATCAACATTTTTCAAAGATATCTCTACCTCTAATAACCTACTCTCTTGTTCAAAATAATCAAAAGATGAGGTTGTCGAATCAGTTAACAAGCTCAAAGCATCCAATTTTTCTTTTTAGTAAAATAGTGTTTGTAATCGATCCATTTATTCAATAAATATTTTGAATTTCTAGAAAATAATTCCTGATATTCAGGGGATTTTTCGGATGCTGTTGTCGTCTGGTGAGCTTCATGCCGAATACTTGAAAGATCTCGATATGCAATTTTAAAACCTAATTTTCTAATTGCAAAAGATAGGTCTGTGTCCTCAAAGGTTGTGGGGTCATATGCAGGGTCAAATCCACCTGTAGCTTCGAATACAGTTCTGGGGATGAATAAACCTCCAGTACCTAGATATGTAACATCGGTACGATATCCTTTAATCGCAGCTTCAGCATTCATGGCACGATTAGGAAAATAATCTACAAACGGACCACTTAAATTATCCCCGTCCAGGTCAAGCCAACCTGCTGCCCACCCAACAGCTCCGATTTCAGCATGAGACTCCAATATATTCAAAGCTTCTTCGAAGCAAAAGCCACTAGTGAACCATTGGTCTGAATCGAAGAATGCCAAATATTTTCCGCTTGAATATCTCACCCCCAAATTCCTACCTGATGAACATCCATTTATTGGATTTCTTATCAATTGAACCTTTGGAAAATTTTCCAAGACATACTCACCACCACCGTCTTCACTTGCATTATCAACTACTACAACATCAGCTATATAGGGGGAGCAATTTTCAATAAGAGATTGTAGGCAACGCCAAATAATATTCCGATTATTGTGGATGAGTATAATCGGACTTACATTCTGTCGCCCCTTGATTTCAATGATCTTTTGAAGCCTCAAAAACCATGAATTTTGAGAAATAAATTCATCGATTTTACTTTTGCTCGTTTTTATTTTGATATTTTTGTCTTCCATGTTTTGACATAGGATAGCGAATTCACTTTCATTTCGTGCAGTGAAAATACCCGGTAAATCTGAAACCTCAACCATGTTGGTTGAGACAACCGGCTTTGCCATAAATAAATACTCAAATGCTTTAATTGGCGAAACAGCATCTGTTATTTTACTTGGTTTGAAAGGTAACAAACAAAATTCAGCTGAGCTGAGATAGGGTGGTAACTCTTCAATCTTTTTTTCACCAAGAAAATGTACATTTTTTGAGAGAAGAACGGGTATGTCAGTAGGCTTGTTACCAATCAAGCAAAAACTTATATTAGCGTTTTTAACTGCTGCCTCCCTGATGTACTCCCAACCAAACCACTCTCCGTACAAAGAGCCAATATACAGGGCAATTGAACCATCCGGAAGATCCGACGGTTTCTTATAGCTTTGATTGTAGTCAAATATATACTCATTCGCAGCGTTCGGAAGGTAAACGGCTTCACTTCTTCCCATCTCCCTCAATTTATTAATCAATACCGTAGAGGTTCCAATAACATTGTCTGCGAGCAAAACAAATCGCTGGAAAACATCATCTGCAAACCAATTTCCACCCAAACTTGTACTCCAATCATCGATTAACTCAAATACTGTACGAACACCTCTTATCCGTGCAATTTCCAAATAGTCTATAAAGAGGGGATGTGGTATCTCAAAAATTACCGTAGTATCTTTATTGATGAAATGTAGGTATTCATCGGTAGTTAATTCCTTAATACTCTTATGAATAAGGTGTGGCAACTTAATTTTGGAAATCACATTGACGCGTTTATTTAGATCATATTTTGGATATGCATAAACATACAGAACTTGTATCCGAGTTCTTAATGCAGTACGAGTTAATTGAGCAGCTCTTTGCCCCCCTCCAATATCATCGAAGGGCACACCTGTAAATACCACTAACTTGTGTCGATCCATGTCTTGATCGTTATTACTATTAATATTAATGTTTCGAAATATATTACCTAGTTTCCAATTCAAGGTAACGGCTTGTTTATAATGAATGATTCGAACGAGAGCCATTAACCCATCAATTCGTAGTACCTTAATCGCTTTTTTAATATTTACGATAATGCTATTAAAAAACATCAACTACTCCAAAGGGAACCACAATTTAAATATATTATCACCCTCCAATTGGTATTATTCATGGATTTGGCAGTGATTAATTCCTGCCTCCAATTGGAGAAGTCGGACAATATAATTTGGTACGATTGGCAATCTAAAGCAGAAAATTAAGAAACGCATGGTTAAGGGTCTTGAAGATAAATAAAATAATCAGAATTCATTTTCTATGGCTACGAGAATTTCTTCTGCTCTCTGTTCCCAAGTATTTTCCAGGGCGGTTTGACGCAAAAGGTTTAAGTAAGTTTGGTCTTCCCTCATTTGAAGAGCTAAATCTAATTTCTGGGCAAATTGAACAGAATTCTCTCCCACTAACACGCCCGGGTAGTGCATACTTTCCTGCATGGGTGTGATTACAATCGGTTTTTCGCCAGCCATATATTCAAAAAGCTTTAATGGAGACGTTGCATGGGTAATATCATTAACAATAAATGGAATTGTAGCGACATCAAAGTATTGCAGGTAGCGGGGAAGTTCCTCATAAGGTTTTACACCCAGCCAGTGTACGTTCCTGATATTTGGAATCTCTAATCGCTTCAGAGTGCCATCATAGTCGGGACCAATGAGTACAAATTGGTATTCCGGACGCAAAGAAGCAACAGCTTTTAGTAAATCATAATCAAACCAACGTGCTAATGCCCCGTAATAACCGATAATTGGGTTGGATTTTGAGAGAATCGCTCGTATGTCTTCGGGCGGAGAAGAGAACTCCCGCCGCGCTGCACGTGCAAACTGATCATACACGACGCCATTGGGAGAGAAAATAACATCAGGACGGAGAAGGCGGACTTCATCAACCAATATTTGCGCTGTGGCAAGAATATAGTCAGCATTTTGTAACAAGTATCGATGACCCTTTACAATATTTTGATGGTCACCGAAAAAAGCATTTATGTCATCCACATAATCGTAAATGATCCTAGGATGAATAAACTGAGAAGCATATCTACTATTCCAAGTGAGTAGGTATATCAGTGCGTTTGATACAATTTGAAATGTTCTCGCATGAACATTGCACAGAAATAACCGTTCACGAATTAATTGAAATGGTTGATGTTCCTTGTTATATTTGGGTTGTAAGTAAAAAACAAGGGCTCCTTGCTTTGCCAACGCTAGCGCTAGCTGCTGCGGACGTTGGAATAATTGCACATCCCAATCCAGACTGGGTGGAAAGACGATGATCGTTCGATAATCTTTCCCAGCTTGTTTTTCTTGCAATATTTGGCGTAATATTTCCTGGTTTTGTGCAATAATCTTTCTTTCACGCCAATACAGGATATTCCAAGCAATACTCTTTACTGGCTCAGGTGTGATTCGCCTTAAAAGCTCAAGAATCGAATTGATTCCTAATCGCCATATATGTAATAGCAAAGTTTTTATTTTAATATGAGGTCTCATAGACAATAAATTCCCGAAATACTCACAGGTAATTCGATGCGAGTGAATTATAAACGAAGAATGAGAGAAGGATTTCTAATCCCTTCTCTTGTGGTTTTATGTTTGTCTATGATATTAATGGCTTACGGAATGATACTTTGCAGATCCTGACTGCTCAGATATTGGAACGCTGGGAACGCCGCTCCTTGTTGATAACCTGTAAAAGTGTTTCCAGGCGTTATTTTCCAATTGCATTCCCAGCTTGATTGATCGTAATCGTAATATAAAACCCCTAACACCTGGGATTGATTGGAAAGGTACTCGTAATTTACCCTTAGCCAGGTGTTTTTCGCATCAACATCGAATTCCCAAGTCGATTCATGTTGCGCTGTCGTACCAGTTTGAGCAATAATTATGGGCTTGCTGGGTGCCATCGTATGAATCCGGGAGATATAGG
>JBAPSY010000376.1:0-4046 GCA_049281855.1 Anaerolineales bacterium | reverse complement strand
TCCCCTGGTCAACCTGCCAAATGTGGCTCCTCTGGTATCAGCAGGATTAGCGGCAATTTTTCTAATAGCTGGACTGATATGGGCGATACGATCAGTAGACAGAGATATAGCATTTTCTATAATTGTTTGTGTTATTGTGGCTATCAGTCCAATTTCCTGGGATCATTATTATGTGATGATTATCATCAGCCTGGTTGTTATGATGCACCAACTGGTAAAGCACGCATTCCCTACCTGGCTAACGATCATTTTTTTCATCACTGCTTTATTGTTATTCCTATTCAATGACCGAATAGCGGATGTCATTTTTTTATTAAACGGCGGCAATGATTTTCTGCAAGCCAACGGGAATCAAATCACTTTTGCTTCCAGCTTGCTTGAAATACTACCTATGGTGGAATTGGTTATTTTGACCATGCTGCTATGGCGCATAGGGGATCGCAGAAAACAAGTTCAAATCATGGACACAGTTGAATAATCATATATTCCAGAGAATCCTGAAATTAAAAGCCAATACCTAATAAGTTTGACGATTCACCCAACCAAAGGTATAATCCGCAAGCTTAGGCGTCAGGTATCGCATAAAGCGATTTCGTTTCAAGAAAAAAAATTATTTATGTTCGGAGGCAGGTTGTGGGCAACGTAGTTGATATATCATTGATCGTCGTATCGGTGGCGCTGATTGCCAGCGTCATCCTGCAAAGCAAAGGCGCTGGGTTGGGTGGTCTGACTGGTGCTGATACAGGCGGCATTTTCACCGCCCGCAGGGGTGTGGAAAAAACCCTGTTTTATGCGACCATCGCTCTAAGTGTGCTGTTCTTTATCCTAGCTGTATTATCTGTAAAATTAGCATAACTTTCATCCCTTGAGCGCAGAGGAAAGATCCCAACCACCAAAACTCGAGGGGGTTGGCAGTTATTCCAAAGCGCTTTTTGTTTTTACTATTGTCTAAAGGCCGTGATAATATTGAACCCATGAAAAAATTACGCTGGCCGTTGTTGATTGCCATCATTGCGCTGGCTGCCATCTCAATCCTGCTGATCAGCCAAAAGCCAGATAGCTTGCAGCCAATTGCTGCGCCGGTGGTTCAACCGGCTGAAGGGGGGATTTACTCGGAAGGTTTGATAGGGTCATTTATGCGCTTGAACCCGGTGCTGGATTATTACAACGAAGCAGATAGGGATGTGGACCGTTTGCTGTATAGCGGGATGTTACGCATCGATGATCGCGGTTTACCCCAAGCCGATCTGGCCACCTCGTGGGGGATCTCACGCGACGGCATGATCTACAACTTCTCGCTCAACCCAAAAGCCGTATGGCATGACGGGCAGCCAGTTACCAGTGACGATGTAATCTTCACCATCCAAATGATGAGCTCGGATGATTCGCCTTTACCAGCGGATATCCGTGAATTCTGGAAGCTAATCGAGATCATCCGCCTGGATGACAAGACCATCCAGTTCAAGCTGCCCGAGCCTTTCGCACCCTTCTTGGATTACCTGACCTTCGGCGTTCTGCCTTCCCATCTTCTTGGTGACCTAACCATGGCAGATTTGGTCAACGATTCTTTCAACCTGCAACCCATCGGCAGTGGTCCTTATCGCTTTGATCACCTGATCACCACTGAAGGAAAGGTCACAGGAGTTGTACTCTCCACCTTTAAAGATTACTATCCCCAGGGAGCGTATATCGACCAAATTGCATTGAGATATTATCCAGATGCTACTGCTGCATTCGCGGCTTATCAGGCTGGTGATATTGCTGGCATCGGAAACGTGAACTTAGACATCCTACCTAAAGTACTAACAGAAAAAGCTCTCAACCTATACACCACGCGCTTGCCAGCCATGACCCTGATCCTGTTGAACCTGGATGACTCACAGGTAAAATTCTTCCAAGATGTGAATGTGCGCAAGGCACTCATGCAAGGACTAAACCGCCAGGGGATGATCGACACCCTCAAGAGCGGGCAAGCCATACTGGCAGATGGTCCGATCTTCCCGGGCACCTGGGCATATTATGATGGCATCGAGCATTATTCTTACGATCCAAACCAGGCGATTGCCTTATTACGAGAAGCCGGCTTTACAATCCCTGCTACGGGCGGGGATATCCGTACAAGTGAGGATGGGACCTTGCTTTCTTTTGAGTTACTATACCCAGATGACAGTGAGCATGCAGCAATTGCGAATGCTATTCAACGTGATTGGACACAACTGGGCGTTCAGGTCACTTTGACAGCATTATCTTATGACCAGCTCGTTTCTGAGCATTTGGACAAGCGCAATTATCAGGCTACTTTGGTGGATTTGAACCTCTCCCGCTCACCCGATCCCGATCCGTACCCGTTCTGGCACCAGACGCAAATCTCCAGTGGACAGAATTATTCCAAGTGGGATGACCGCCAGGCAAGTGAATATCTGGAGCAGGCACGCATCACCACTGACCTGGCAGAACGCACCCGGCTATATAATAACTTTCAAGTGCGCTGGAGTCAGGAGCTACCCGCCCTACCCTTGTATTACCCGGTATATACCTATGCAGTGAGTAGTGATGTACAAGGCGTGAGCATCGGTCCAATATTTGACCCCGCCGACCGGTTTAATCACGTGACAGACTGGTACCTGGTTACAAGCCGAACAACCGGGGAACAGACTGCAACCCCTTATCCATAATAAACAATCAAGGTTGTAGCCCGCTTGATCAGCGGTTATCGATGGATTTCTTCACCTTCAGGATACCTGGAAACCCATCCTTGAATGCCAGGGTAAGCTGTGGGTCAAATAAGGAACCACCGGCTCCGATGATCAAGCGTAAGGCATCTTCAACTGAGATCTCTTTCTTATACGGACGGGGGGTTGTGAGGGCATCAAAGACATCAGCGATAGCACACAGGCGGGCACTGAGCGGTATTTGATCACCGATCAACCCATTTGGATACCCTGAGCCATCCCAACGTTCGTGATGGTTCAAAGCAACACTTTCGGCTGCTTGCAGCAGGGGAGAAGGTGAGTTACTGAGAATCTCGGCACCAATGGTGGTATGGCGTTTAATCTTATTCAGCTCAGCTTCTGTGTATTGTCCTTGCTGGAGCAACAATCCTTCGGGAAGACCTACTTTGCCAATATCATGCAATTGGCAGGCGGTTGAAATGACCTGCACCTCATTTGGGGTCAAGCCCAGACCACGCCCGAGCAGCGAGGTATATCCCTTGATGCGCTCCAAATGGGTGAGGTTACCACCTTCGCGGTATTCAGCAATATATGCCAGGCGCCAAACGGCATCCAACAGCTCTTTGTTGCCTTCTATCGAATACATGGCTTTTTCCTTTCCAAAAGCGTACTGTAACTAAACAGACAGATAAACGTTTTGATGAGAGAGCATTTAGATGATACTAGTGATACTATTTTACAACAGTTCTCATATTTGATAGGTTAATCTATCTCTAAATATCCTATCATAAATGTAAGTGCCAATTATTAAATTTCGATGATATAATTTTTTTAGTTCGAAGGACCTAATTGATCATCCCTTTCTGGTAGGAAGTAACAAAGCCGGTAATGAGGAGAATGCACTAAGCAAAGGTAATATTCCTATGTCGAAAGGGGGGATCAACACCGATCCGAAAATATTATCGCAGATCTTATGAATACAAATTTTATTTCTACCAGGCCTAATAGAACTTTGATTCATCACCAGTCAGGGCAAAGTATGGTTGAATTTGCCCTCGTTTTGCCGTTAATGGTTCTTATTGTCGCTGGAATAATTGACCTGGGGCGAGCATTTTTCGCTTCTATCACGATCACAAACGCTGTCCGCGAAGGGGCACGTTATGGCACTTTGCATCCTGCGGATAGTGCAGGTATGAAAGCTACCGCAGTGCTTGAGGCGCAGAACTCAGGCATCACCTTAGCCGTTGGGAATGTAACCCTTACCTGCCCACCAAGTTCCAATCCCATGCCACCAGCGGGATGTATTAGGGGTCTACCACTGAGGGTTACAGTAAGTTACAACTATAATGATATTATTTTTCGCTTCTTTTTCCC
>JBAPSY010000375.1:0-11002 GCA_049281855.1 Anaerolineales bacterium | reverse complement strand
GTTCTGTATAGTAATCAACATTAGTCGGCTGAAGTGTGGCAATATGATCCTCGAGATCAAGGTCCTTTACCAGATAAGTTGTGCCTTCATGCATATAGACTGCCCCTGGGTGAGTCATCCAAAATGAGCTGGAAGCATCCACCTCGCCTATCGTTTGAAGTGTGGTTCCATTATCACCATTCCCGAGTGAAACCTGTAACAATACTGTCTCTGTGGATGTACTGCGCAGCGAGACATTCTGTGCAGGATATTTATCTGCCATCCAAAAATACTTGTCTCCCGAACGATGTAGCACACCCTCTCCCTGTAGGAAATTCATAAACTCCTGCATATCAGTTGGAGAAACTGACCCAAATACTTCACCTGTATTAAAAGGGAGCTCAAAAGCTGCACAGCGTAAATGCCCCAATAAAATCAGTAGATTATCTGGATTGATCATTCCATACTCAGGAGAACGGCTGAAAAAATAATCCGGGTGTTGGGCAAGATATTGGTCCAAAGGATTTGGAGACGCTACCAAGATTACCAGGGAGGATTTTTCACCCCGTCCTGAGCGACCTGCTTGCTGCCAGGTGGCTGCAATAGTGCCAGGATACCCAACCAGCAGTGAAGCTGCCATCCCACCAATATCAATCCCTAATTCAAGTGCATTGGTTGCAACAACTACACGCACATCCCCCTTGCGTAATCCCTCTTCAATATTTCGGCGTTGACCGGGTAAATAACCAGAGCGATATCCGCGGATAATTTCATTAGCGTCAAGATTTAGTTTATGTCTTTTAATATTCGAACTATTCGTTTGTTCTCTCAAGTAGGTGAGGATGATTTCTACTGTCCGCCGCGCCCGGCTAAAAACGATGGTTTGAAGATCGTTAGCGAGCAAATCTTCAGCCAGATTGACTGCAGTCTGAATGGCACTCCTGCGCAAACCTAGGCTTTTATCAATGATTGGTGGGTTATATATCAGAAAATGTTTCTCACCCTTTTCCGCACCGTCGTCATTAATTAACATGACTGGCTCATTGATCATACGTTGCCCAAGTCCATCAGGGTTGCCAATGGTGGCGGAGGTTAATATGAATTGTGGAACAGTACCATAGAATTTAGCAATTCTTTTTAAACGTCGGATCACATTGGCGACGTGTGAGCCAAAGACACCCCGATATGTGTGGATTTCATCGATGACTACAAAGCGAAGGCCACGGAAAAACTGTGCCCAACTTGTGTGATGAGGTAGGATCCCAGTGTGAAGCATATCGGGGTTAGTGATGATCAAACGCGTCTGGCTTCTTATAGCTGAACGAACACTCACAGGTGTATCACCATCATAAATGGCACATCGAATACCATCCCTGTCAATGTTAAATTGCTCATTCAACTCAAGGTTTACATTAATCTGCGACGACAAGGATTTTAGGACGGCATTTTGGTCTTGTGATAGTGCCTTGGTTGGGAATAAATAGAGTGCAGTTGCGTCTTTTTCTTTTAGCAAACAATCCAAAACCGGTAGGTTATAGCATAAAGTCTTTCCACTGGAAGTGCCTGTAACGATAACGACATTTTTACCTTCCTTTATATCCGTGAAGGAAGATGCCTGGTGAGTATAAAGCGAGTGGATGCCACGCGTCTCTAAAGCATCTTTGAGCGCAGGATGGATATCAGATGGGAAAGGTCCAAAGCTAGCTGGCTTTCCCGGTAGGATGCGCCATTCGACCAGGTTTGGTCCCACTTGAGGATCGGACCTCCAATGAGCTAATAATTTCGTAAGTGTCATATGGCAAGTATTATACTCAAATGGGAATAGAAGCAATAGTTGGCGTGTATAATTGAGATCTATGGCAGCTCATACGCGCCTCCGTTGGGGTTTATTGGGTACTGCTCGAATCAACCAAGCAGTGATAGGTCCAATTCGAGCATCTAAGAAAAGCCAATTAATGGCGGTTGCCAGCCGTTCTCATGAGAGAGCCGCACAATATGCCAAAAACTGGGGTATTCCACACTTCCATGCAAGTTATGAAGACTTACTTTCAGATCCAGAAATTGATGTAATCTACAACTCTCTTCCAAATGGGCTGCATGCTGAGTGGTCCATCAAAGCTATGAAGATGGATAAACATGTGTTATGTGAAAAACCATTAACCACCAGCACCAAGGATTTGGATGCGGTTCAAGAAGCTTCAAGCATTACCGGAATGGTGATTTCAGAAGCATTCATGTACCGACATCACCCCCAAACTTTGTTTGTTAAAGAAATGGTCGATAATGGAGAAATTGGAGACCTGCAGATGATCCGCGGTTCATTCTGTTATACCAGCACGCGATCACCCAATCCTCGCTTCGACCCGAAATTGGGTGGTGGAAGCCTTTGGGATGTAGGCTGTTATCCGATTGGCTATGCACGTTACCTGATAGGGGAAGAGCCAATTGAGGTCTATGGTCATCAAGTAACTGGTCAAACGGGGATAGACCTGCTATACGTAGGTCAACTACATTTTCCAGGAGGAGCAATATCTCAATTCGAATGCAGTTTCATCACACCGTCCAAATCCTTGATGGAAATCACGGGAGAAAAAGGCAGAATAATTATCCCCGAGCCCTATAAACCAGGGAAAAGAACCAGTATCTTTTTAGAGCTTGATGAGCAATCGCGGACAATTAGAATTAAAGGAGCCGAGTTGTATCAAGGTGAGATCGAGGACCTTGAGAATGCGATTTTGTTCGGAAATTCCACTCGCATTAGCCTAAAAGATAGTAGGGGAAATATATCAACCATAGAAGCTCTGTACCAATCGGCGCGATTATCAAAACCAATTTCTGTTCAGAATAATTAAGATTAAAACTATGGAGCTTAGACAATGATTTACCGAAATAAAGATGCAAAAACAATCAATGCACTACCGGGACTGATCCGGAAAACCTTGGCGCAAAGCCGGTCCATGATGATTTGTGAATTCAGGTTTGATGCTCAGGTTGAGATTCCCATCCACTCACACCCACACGATCAGGTTGGATACCTAGTTGAAGGGCACGTGGAAATGACCATCGGTGGGAAAAAATACGAGCTTAATAAAGGCGATAGCTATTGTGCACCGTCTAACGTCCCGCATGGTGTCTACACGTTGGAGCCATCTGTGATTGTCGATACGTTTTGTCCACCGCGGGAGGATTATCAATGAACATCCTCGTTACAGGTGGTGCAGGTTATATAGGAAGCCATACCTGCCTTGAGTTGCTTGAAGCTGGATACGAGATCGTTGTCGTAGATAACCTATGCAACAGTAGTGAAGAATCTCTCCATCGCGTTCAGGAGCTTAGTGGCATGAAATTGACATTTTATAAGGTCGATCTGTTGGATCGGGATAATCTTGACGCAATATTTAAAAAGCATCTTATACATTCAGTAATACATTTCGCTGGCTTAAAAGCAGTTGGAGAATCAGTTAATATCCCTCTGCAGTACTTTCATAATAATGTATCCGGGACCTTGATCTTGCTTCAAGTGATGAAAGAACATCAAGTTCGGAATATCGTCTTCAGCTCATCTGCGGTTGTATACGGGGAAGTAACAAAAGTACCAATCACCGAAGGGTATCCCCTTTCTGTCCTCAACCCATACGGTCGAACGAAATTAATGATCGAAGATATTCTGCGTGATCTTTCGCATGCAGAACCAGAATGGAATATCGCACTTTTGAGGTACTTTAATCCAGTCGGAGCCCATCCAAGTGGTCGGATTGGCGAGGATCCTCGCGGTATCCCCAACAATTTGATGCCTTATGTCGCCCAAGTGGCAGTGGGACGGCGACCATTCGTCCGTATCTGGGGAAATGATTATCCTACACCCGACGGGACAGGCATCAGGGATTATATTCATATCTTGGATTTAGCTGATGGTCATATTAAAGCATTGGAAAAATTGGAAACAAACCCTGGTTTGGTGACTTATAACCTGGGCACAGGTCGCGGTTATAGTGTTATGGAAGTAATCAAAGCATTTGAGAAAGCTTGCCAGCTTAAAATCCCTTACCAAATCATGGATCGTCGACCTGGTGATGCTCCAATCTCCTATGCGGATCCAACGAAAGCTAATCGTGAATTAAACTGGCATGCTCAAAAAACTCTGGATGATATGTGCCTGGATGCATGGCGCTGGCAATCTCAAAATCCAAACGGTTATACGTAAAATGCCTGGTACATAACATGGAAAAGAAACCAGGCTAATCGATTTCGGAAATTATGCAATTGTGGTCTAGTAAGAAATAATAGTCAGTTCATCTTAATAACTATTTTTTGTGAGGAAATTTAAATGCTAAATCGGAGCAATAAAATCATATCAATCTCGATCATTTTTGTTATTATTCTTTTATTACTTTTCCAATTTATACCTTATGGCAAGGATCATATTAATCCTACTATTGTCAGTGAACCAAATTGGGATAGCCAACAAACTCGCGTCCTCACTAAAAGGGCATGTTTTGACTGTCATAGCAACGAGACCATATGGCCATGGTATTCAAACGTTGCACCGATTTCATGGTTGATTTATCGTGATGTAGCTGCCGGTCGTCGTAGATTGGACTTTTCTGATTGGAAAAATATACGTTTGCGTGAACCAGGGGAAATCGCTTCTGCGATTACTGAAGGGGAAATGCCTCCACTCCAATACCTGCTGATCCACAGGACAGCCAGATTATCAGCTACAGAAAAAACACTACTTATTAATGGGTTACTTAAAACATTAAGTCAATGACGAACAGGCATTTATGAGTAAACTAATCGCTGCAATTGACCAAGGGACTACGAGTACCCGCTGCGTGCTCTTTGATCATGGTGGAAATGTATTCATCTGCGCTCAAAGGGAACATCGACAAATATATCCACAGCCAGGTTGGGTCGAACATGATCCTCTAGAAATATGGCAACGGACACAAGAGGTCATCCAAGAAGTTTTGGTTAAGGGTAACATAAAGCCAGGTGATATTGGCGCAATCGGCGTAACCAACCAACGCGAAACAACAGTCGTTTGGGATCGAAACACTGGTAAGCCTTACTATAATGCCATCGTTTGGCAGGATACCCGAACCAAGCAAATCTGTGATGAGCTGGCTAAGGAGGGCGGTCAGGATCGTTTCAGGACTAAAGTTGGTTTACCCCTTACTACGTATTTCTCCGGTCCAAAAATCAGATGGCTGCTGGATAACATCTCCTATTTACGAACAGCTGTTGAACATGGAGAGGCGTTGTTTGGTAACATTGACAGCTGGATCATATGGTGGTTGACAGGTGGACCCAATCACGGTTTTCATTTAACTGATGTTAGTAATGCCAGCCGTACGATGTTGATGGACCTGGTAAGCCTGAATTGGGCTGATGAGATTCTCAATATATTTAGCATACCAAGAAAGATGTTACCCAGCATTGTCCAATCCAGCGACCATCAAAAGTATGGCACAACTTCAAGAGATGGACCTTTTAAAGACATTATACCAATCTGTGGCGATCTGGGAGACCAGCAAGCAGCATTGGTAGGTCAGACTTGCTTCAACCCTGGTGAGGCAAAAAACACCTATGGCACAGGCTGTTTTATGTTACTCAATACTGGCACAAAGGTGATCCAATCCAAATGTGGGTTATTAACCACCCTGGCATATAAAATGGGTGATACACCTGCAGTGTATGCGTTGGAAGGCTCGATTGCCATCACAGGAGCATTGGTCCTATGGATGCGTGATAACCTTGGATTGATCGCTAAATCATCTGATATAGAGGAGCTTGCCAATAGTGTTGAAGATAATGGCGGTATTTATTTCGTCCCTGCATTTTCTGGCTTATTTGCTCCTTATTGGCGATCGGATGCTAGAGGAGTGATCGTCGGTCTGACCCGTTATATCAATAAAGGTCATCTCGCCCGTGCAGCGCTTGAAGCAACTGCCTACCAAACTCGTGAAGTTCTGGATGCCATGGAAGATGATTCGGGGGTTAAGCTGAGAAACCTCAAAGTTGATGGTGGGATGGTGTTTAACCAGTTCCTCATGCAGTTTCAAGCTGACATCCTCGGAGTCCCGGTTGCTAGGCCGAAAATTGCCGAGACCACCGCACTGGGTGCTGCCTACGCTGCTGGGCTGGCGATTGGTTTTTGGGAAAGCTTTGATGATCTGCGTGATAACTGGCATATCAGCCAGACATGGGAACCACAAATGGAATTGAGCGAGCGAGAGAAATTGTTCAAAGGTTGGTTGAAAGCAATTGAGCGCACATATAATTGGGTAGATTAGTGATTCGGTTATTGGTTTACCCTAAACTTATTGATATTTTCCACTTTACGGTTTGAGGCAATTGCATGCGACATATTCAAACAGATATCCTTGTGATCGGTGGTGGTGCAACCGGTACGGGTGTCTTGCGTGATCTCGCCATGCGGGGCTTCCGATGCATCCTGGTCGAACGACGCGACCTTGCTTATGGCACTACCGGGCGTTATCACGGGTTATTACACAGTGGCGGGCGATATGTGGTTAAAGACCCTCAAGCGGCCAGGGAATGTTTCGAAGAAAACCAAATCCTGCGCCGAATTCTGCCCCAATGTATTGAGGATACGGGAGGGTATTTCGTCCTTACCCCTAAGGATGATCCTGAATATGTTCCACAATTCCTCGAAGGCTGCCGGAAAGCGGGAATCCCAGTTGAATCTGTATCTATTCATCAAATGCTGAGGGAAGAACCTTTACTCAATTCGGAGATTAAGGAATGTTTTCGAGTCCCTGATGCTTCTGCTGATTCATATCTGGCAGCTGATGTAAACGCTGAATCTGCGCGTCAATATGGTGCACAGGTTTTACCTTACCATGAAGTCCTTAACCTGATGGTCGCCCGTGAAACTTCCCTTGGAAACTCAGCAGTGAGTGGTGCTTTGTGTCATGATCTGGTTAAAGATGAGGATGTGCAGATCAATGCAAGTATGGTAGTCAATGCCTCCGGAGCTTGGGGAGGAAAAATCGCCCAAACTGCTGGAATTAATCTTGTGATGGTCCCCGGCAAAGGGACCATGTTGGCTCTCAACCACCGGGTGGTTAATACCATCATCAACCGATGCAAACCACCCTCAGACGGTGACATTTTGGTTCCTACCCACACTGTTGCAGTAATAGGCACAACCGACATCCAGGTGGCGGATCCGGATCATTACTCGATTGAACCATGGGAAATCCGGTTGATGATGGACGAGGGAGAAATAATCATCCCCCAGTTCAAGCAATTCCGGATATTGCGCGCCTGGGCTAGTGTACGACCATTGGTGAAAGAAACATCCTCTTCCAAAGACCGTGATATCAGCCGGGCTTTTGTTTTACTGGACCATGCTGACCGTGATGGGATTGAGGGAATAATCACCATAACCAGTGGAAAGTGGACGACGTATCGCAAAATGGCACAAGTTACCGTCGACAAAATATGTGAGAAATTAATAGTAAATCGTCCATGCCGAACTCATCTAGAGGCACTACCAATTCAGGATGACAAGACCACGTCTCACCATTATTTGAGGACCCGTTTAGAGGAAATTGAGAAAGAATCGACCTACGGTCAGTTGATTTGTGAGTGTGAGTTGGCGACTGTGCAAGACCTGGAGCAGTCGATTATACGATCAGATACCACGACCTTGGATGATGTTCGACGCGATACCCGTCTTGGAATGGGACCTTGCCAGGGAGCATTTTGCACCTTTCGGGCTGCTGGAATGTTGCATTCATATAAACATTCGGAAGTGAATGAAACGAATGTTGCTCTGCGTGATTTTCTCCAGGAACGCTGGAAAGGGAATTTACCGATTCTGTGGGGTCAGCAGCTCCGTCAGGCGCGATTTAACGAGCTGATTTATGTTGATGTCTTGAATGCCTCCTACCTTCCAGGTGAAAGGGGATCCAGGCTTGCAGCAGAAGAATATAGCAAACCTGAAGCAGGCTTATTAAATCATCCCACCAATTCCCCACAAGTTATCGAGCATACTAGTTCAAATCAAAATCATACACAAGATATTATTGTCATTGGTGCAGGTCTCGCAGGTTTGATTACAGCCTGGCGTTCTGGTTTAGAGGGTTATAAAACCAGTAGCATAACTAAGGGTTGGGGTTCACAATACTGGAGCTCCGGTTGTATCGATATATTCGGTTATCAACCTCCGGATTACAGCAGGATGATTGATTCGCCCCTAGAATTTTTGGAGAAATTTCTCATATCGAATCCAGAACACCCTTATGCGTTTGCCGGTTTACCTTCACTCGAAGAGTCTGTTCAATCATTCCTGATGTTATGTAAGGAATCCAGACATCCATATCTAGGGTCACTTGATACGAATATACTTCTTCCAACATCTCTTGGCACTCTTCGACCAACCTGTTTGGTTCCGAAGACAATGATCGCCGGCGATGTAGCTCACCGAATACCCATGTTAATTGTTGGTTTTATTGGATTTCATGATTTCTTTCCTGCATTGGTTGCCGATAACCTGAGCGCTCAGGGAATTTTAGCTCGGGATTTCACGCTCGATCTCAATTCTTTGCATAATCGAAAATTCCTTTCAGGAATGGTGCTTGCTCGCTTATTCGATGATCCGGAGTTTCGCCAAGAAGTTATTGATGCCTTAAAACCAAAGCTTGGCGCTGTTGGCAGGATCGGTTTCCCTGCAGTATTAGGTTTGCGTGATCCTGAGAAGGTAATGGAGCATTTGGAAACATCTTTGGGATTACCGGTGTTTGAAATTCCTGGGTTACCTCCATCCATCCCTGGTATTCGACTTCAAAACGTGCTGGTTGCAGCGATTGAACGAAACCATGGGATTCTCAATAATGGTATGGCTGTCTTAAAAGCAAGTAGTCAGGGCAATTTGATTAATACTATTTGGTCTCAAGCAGCTGCACGAGATAAACCCCATCATGCCAAAACGTATGTTCTTGCCACGGGGGGAATTCTTGGTGGAGGGATCATCATCAACGAAGATGGCTATGCGCAGGAGCCTATCTTTGGATTGCCAATAAAATTCCCTGCGCAACGTTCTCAATGGTTCCAGAATGAATTTCTGTCAGAATTGAGTCATCCAATTTACAAATCAGGCTTATGTATTGACTTAGATTTCCATCCGGTTGACAACCTGAACGAAGTTATCTATCCGAACGTATACGCGGTTGGCAGTACAATCGGAAATTGCGACCCCATACGTGAGCGTTCTTTGGAGGGGATTGCCTTGGCCACAGGTTTTAAAGTTGGCGAGAGCTTGTCTAAAATTGGGGCATAATGATATCAAGCTCCGATAATGTAATTTCCATGAAAGTAAATGGTGATTTTTCTGTAACACCGGAATTTTCACTCGATCAATGCATTAAATGTAACATCTGCACAACCGCCTGCCCGGTAACTGCGGTCACTGACCTATTTCCTGGACCAAAATATGTAGGCCCACAAGCCGCCCGTTTCCGTTTGCAAAACCAACCATCACCCGATATTTCTGTGGATTACTGTAGCGGATGCCGGGTGTGCAATATGGTTTGTCCGACAGGTGTAAAAATTGCTGAGATTAATGCCCGTGCCCGGGCTTCAATGGTGGATCATGGGAAAATCTCTACCCGACTGCGCCTGAGAAATAATCTTGTTGCCCGCCCTGAGCTGCTGGGAAAAATAGCACATCCCGTCTCACCACTAGCAAACTCTGCTCTCAACTGTAAACCAATACGATGGTTTACTGAGTTTGCTCTTGATATTCATCGTTCTGCCCCACTACCTGTATTTAGCCGACAGCTTTTTACCTCCTGGTTTCGCAAACATTCCAAGCTATCCAAAGAAACCAAAAAAGTCGTCTATTTCCACGGATGTTCGACGCAATATTTCGAGCCACGTATCGGATATGCTTTTGTCCAAGTAATGGAAGCGAATGGATTTGAGGTCATCGTACCTCCCCAGAACTGCTGTGGACTTCCTTTACTTTCCAACGGTGAATTTAAGGCAGCCCGAAAGTATCATGAAAATAATGTTCATCATTTGGTGGAATATGCCCGTCTTGGAATTCCGATAGTTGGCACCTCAACGAGCTGCACATTGACGCTTAAGGAAGAAGCCCCTGAATTATTGGATATGCACGACTCAGATACACGGTTGGTTGCTGAAAGCACCTATGACTTCAATGAATTTCTATTTCTTCTTCTTGAAGATGGCTCACTCAACACGAACTTCAATCCGCTACCGTTGACGCTCGGATATCATGTCCCGTGCCAATATCGCGCCCATCGTCTAGGGAAACCCGGACAAGAAATTTTAAAACTGATCCCTGGACTGA
The DNA here is from genome assembly GCA_049281855.1 of Anaerolineales bacterium. Lineage (GTDB taxonomy): Bacteria > Chloroflexota > Anaerolineae > Anaerolineales > UBA4823 > FEB-25. The sequence goes on along the minus strand of JBAPSY010000375.1, from coordinate 678 downwards.
ATATTATTGATAGTCGTGCAGTCTGTTGTGGTATTGCGGGCACCTATGGATATAAGAAAGAAAAATATGATATTGCTATGGAAGTAGGGCAGCCTTTATTCAAATTTGTACTACAAGATATGGCCAATAGCCCGGCCGTGGTGTGTGATAGTGAAACCTGTCGCTGGCAGATCACGCATGCAACTGGCAAACCCGCGGTTCATCCTGTAGAGATTATTGCTAAATCATATGGTCTTCCTGTTGAAGGGGTCCTTAATACAATTTAGAATTTGAGAAATATTTGTGTTAACCAATCCTTTACAACTATTAAAAGAATATCCTAAGCAGTTAAGATTAATGTTTTTTGGTATGCTAATCAGCACGATCGGATCATCAATGATTTGGCCATTTTTGATGATCTATGTGAGACAACGTGTCAACCTTCCTCTGACCCAGATTGCCAGTTTGATGACTATCAATGCCAGTGCGGGTTTGGTTTTGGCGTTCATTGCTGGTCCGATTACCGATCGGATTGGTCGCAAATGGGTGATGGTTTTTAGTTTGGCTGGAAATGGTCTGGTTTATTTCTTCATGAGCACTGCCCACAGTTTTCTCAGCTTCGCGATTTTGATGACTCTGAGCGGTGCCTTCAACCCCCTTTACCGAGTTAGCGCTGATGCAATGCTAGCTGACCTGATC
>JBAPSY010000374.1:0-5603 GCA_049281855.1 Anaerolineales bacterium | reverse complement strand
TTACCATTCTTCCTTCTTGGCTCATCAGTTGTAGGGTCCGAAGATACAGTGGTAACCGACCAACGACAATATTCGGGACAAATTTTCCTTCCATATGACCTCCACTTAGACAGAATAGGTTTAAATTTACCATAGTTTCCGTTATAGTGCAATTCCCCACAATAATTAAACAACTATTGGACTATTATCGAACAATCAAGATTCGATCAATAGTCGAATTTTCGGGATGGTATAATCTATTTGAATTAGCTTAAGTTCAAATAAATCCTAAATGTTCATTGATGAAGCAACGATCTATGTAAAATCTGGAAAAGGTGGGGATGGATCTGTCCATTTTCGCCGGGAAAAGTACATACCTCGAGGGGGACCTGATGGTGGTGATGGAGGTAGAGGTGGGGATGTTTTATTTAAAGTACTGTCGAGTTTAAATACCTTGTACAAATTTCAACATCAACATCAATTCATTGCTGAAGATGGTAAACGTGGAGGTAGAAGTAATCGGACCGGGCATTCTGCTGATGATTTGATTATACTTGTGCCAGCAGGAACAATAATTTATGAAGCTGATAGCGGTGAGGTAATCGCAGACATGGTGAATGTAGATCAGGAGATCACGATTTGCAAAGGTGGTAGAGGTGGGCGAGGTAATGCCAGATTTGCTAACTCTCGTGATCAGGCACCTCGGGTAGCAGAAAAGGGCGAGCCAGGTCAGGAACGACATATTAGGATGGAACTGAAACTGATCGCAGACGTAGGAATTATTGGCATACCCAATGCTGGTAAGTCGACATTATTAGCTGCAGTTACCAATGCGAAACCAAAAATTGCAGATTATCCTTTTACGACAGTTGAACCTAACTTGGGTGTAGCGAGATTGGACGATGATCTGACACTGGTACTAGCAGATATACCAGGGTTGATCGAGGGGGCACATTTAGGAACTGGGCTCGGCTTTGAATTCTTACGCCATATCCAAAGAACCAGGGTATTAATTCATTTGCTAGATGGTTTGGCTGAAAACCCCACCGTCGATTTCGCACAGATTAACACTGAGCTGTCATTATTTGATCCAGATCTGGCAAAGAAACCTCAAATTGTTGCTGTGAACAAGATGGATTTGCCCGAAGTTCAAAGTAGGTGGGATGATATTCAACGTAAACTAAAGAAAAAAGGCATTTCACCAATTTCTATATCTGCTGCAACGGGGTCTAATGTACGCTCGTTATTATTTAGAGCATCTGAATTGCTCAGAGAAACCCCTATTATTCCACAAGAATCTGTCGTCCCCATTTATCATCCGCAAAGTGACCCAAGGAAGTATGAGATCCACCGGGAGGCGAATGGTTGGCGTATTACTGGAGCATCCATTGAGAGAGCAGCAGCCATGACCTATTGGGAAAATGATGATTCAATTCGACGTTTTCAACACATTTTGAAGGCTTTGGGGATTGATGAAGCATTGAGAAAGGTTGGAGTGAATGAAGGGGATATGGTAATTATTGGAGACTATGAATTGGAATGGTCTGATTAAACTGGAATGAAAATTGGGATTTTCGGGGGAACTTTCGATCCCCCACACGTAGGACATTTAATACTAGCTGAAGAAGCGCAGGCACAATTCGTACTGGATCATGTTTTGTGGGTACTTACCTCTTACCCTCCTCATAAGAAAATGCAAAAAATCTCGCCACTTCAAGACAGGATGACCATGGTCTTGTTGGCGATAGCCGATAATCAAAATTTTAGTCTATCACGGGTGGACATTGATCGGCAGCCCCCTCATTATGCGATAGACACAGTAAAGCTATTGCGTGAGAAATATCCAAGTGATAAATACATTTATTTGATGGGGGCAGATTCATTATTCGATTTGCCGAATTGGCATGATCCCGTTCAGTTTGTAGCACAATGCCATGGGTTGGGCATAATGAAACGACATGGTGAGTTTGTAGACACCACACAATTGGAGGCAGAAATTCCAGGTCTACGGGAAAAGATTCATTTCTTGGAAGCACCCATAATAGAGATTTCAGGCTCTGACATCCGACGACGGGTCGAGAATGGCCTGCAATTTCGTTATTTTGTCCCCGATAAAATCTATCATTACATAATGAATCACAAGCTTTATCAATCCTAAGGTAAGGATAAGATAAAATCTCGCATAGCCTGGTTAAATTCATCAGGTTGTTCTAAATTGGGTAAATGACCAGCCTCAGGGATAACGACGAATCGTGAGTTCGGGATTTGTTGGTGCATCAATTCTGCTTCATGAAGGGGGATTAATTGGTCGTCAGCACCATGGATGATTAATGCTGGACACTTAATTTGATGTAATAATGGTCTCGAATCAGGGCGGTCCCTCATTCCCTGCAATGCTCCGACTACTCCTTGAACAGAAGTCTCCATCATAATGTCACGGATTGAATTTACCAGATTTGGTTTAGATGAAAAGGTAACAAGCGATACCATTTTGGGGAGCATATTTTCTGCGATGAAGGCTACACCGTTATCTTGAACATTCCTAATTGCTGCATCCCGGTTGGCTTTTGCTTCAGGAGAATCTGGACCAGGTCTGGTAGAAGTTAATATCATCCCTTTAAACAAGTTTGGATATTTACGAAACAGTGCCATAGTCACATATCCCCCCATAGATAGACCACACGCCACGATGGGAGGTTTTATGTCTAAATCATCTAATAATCGCCTGCAATCATCCGCCAGTAAATCCATGGTATATGGTCCTACGAATGGGTAGGATTCTCCATGTCCGCGTAAATCGACTGAAATCAATGAAACCCTCTCGGATAATCCTTTCATTTGTGGGTCCCAAATCCGTCGTGATAACGGGTACCCGTGAATGAATAATAATGGTATTCCCTTTCCAATAAAGTCATATTCTATAAAACCATTATCCAATTGGTACTTCATAGCTCGCTCCTTTGGAATGTCACCAAATAAAATATTGATTGTTATCGTAAAAACAAACCAACTCCCCAAAAATAAGAGGAGCTGGAGCCAGAAAAATCTGTCGGGGCGAGAGGATTTGAACCTCCGACTTCTTGCACCCCATGCAAGCGCGCTAGCCGGACTGCGCTACGCCCCGATAGTATAAATTGCGGGCAGATTATAGCGTATTCAGACGGTTCTGGCAACCCCTGTACTAAATACAATGGGCATTGTACGAAAATACGTCGTATAGGATCGGTGAATTATAAACGCAATCTACGTTTTGGGTGGAATTTACTTGACAGTAAATACTATATTTGATATCCTATCCCTACCGAATGTTCGGTAGGGAGGCTTGATTTTGACTAGAGAAGGAATTCTTGAAGCTGCTGCAAGGATATTCAGCGAAAAAGGGTTCCATGCTACATCGATGCAGGATATTGCTGAAGCAGTCAATCTCCAAAAAGCCAGTTTATATTATCACTTTTCCAGCAAACAAGAAATATTAAGCGATATTCTGGACCATGCACTGGATTTAATTAATAACCGACTTGAATTAGTACTTTCCCAACCTCTTTCACCAGACGAAAAACTCCGTCAAGCAATGGTTTCTTACTTTCAAACCATTGCAGAACATCAAAATTTATCTGCAGTACTCCTTTTGGAGCTAAGATCGCTGGATCCTGAAATAAAGACCCGCCTGGCCTCCCGCAGGGAAAAATTCGAGAGATTATGGAGGGATTTAATTATCGAAGGTAAGCAGCAGGGTGTGTTTAATAATGTCGATCCATCTCTTACGGGGCGAGCGATCCTAGGAGTGATGAATTGGACGGTGACATGGTATCGAAGTGATGGTCCACGCTCAGCTAGGGAAATTGCTGATCTTTTTGCTGATCTCTTATTAAATGGTTTGCTAATTAATTGAATGAATATCTATACAACAGAAGGTAATGCTCATATTTATCAGATCCCTTTGCATGAATTCCCGGGATTAATTGGTAATGTATATCTGGTCATTACGGGAAAGTATAGGGTATTAATCGATACTGGCTCAGGTTTTGGTGACTCGAACCATGAGCTCGAAACGGGGCTAGATGAGATCAGTGAATCAAGAGGGGAGGATTGCAGTCTAACTAATATAAGTCATATATTTATTACCCATGGGCATATCGATCATTTTGGAGGGTTATCCTATATAAGAGAACAGACAAATGCGAAAATAAGTATTCATGAACTGGATCGTAGGATAGTATCCAATCATCAGGAGCGACTATCCTTGGCAGCCCATCGCTTGGAGGAATTTTTAACCGAAGCCGGTGTGAATTCTGAGCAACGGGTTAAGCAGCTTGAAATGTATAAAATCACCAAAAGTCTGTTTCGTTCTGTAAATGTGGATTCTACATATGAAGCGATGGGGATGAAGCTTGGCCCATTTACCTTTATTCATGTACCAGGGCACTGTGCAGGGCATGTAGTAATCAAGTTTCATAATTGTTTGTTTAGTGGCGATCATATCTTGGAAAAGACAAGTCCGCATCAAGCCCCAGAGCAAATTACATTATCCACAGGTTTAGACACGTACCTCACCTCATTAGAGATAATACGCCCATTAGCAAAAAAGGTGAACCTGACCTTGGGTGGACACGAAAATCCAATCAGTAATCTGGATAACCGGATTGATGAAATCCGTGCTATACACCGGGCAAGGTTACAGAGAGTCCTGGGTATCTTGGCTAAACCCCATACAATTGCAGATATTTCAAAGTATTTATTCGGTAAAGTTGAAGGCTATACGATTTTGTTGGCTTTGGAAGAAGCAGGAGCCCATGTTGAGTATTTATATCAAAGGGGATTTTTACAGATCACAAATTTGAGAGAGCTAGAAGAGAATACAAACTTGGTTCCAATTCTTTACCAATGTATCGATTGCAAGATCAGGGATATTTAGTAACTTTGGGTTAATTATTTTTATAAAGGAGGATTTCCATGTATTCATTTGAACCGACTGAAGAACAAAAAATGTTAATAGATACTGTCGCGCGATATGCAAACAGTAACTTGCGACCGGCTTCCCATGACGCAGATGAGGATAATCAGATTCCGCTAAACCTGATCAAAAAAGGATGGGAGCTTGGGGTTCTACAAGCATCCACTCCAGAAGCATATGGGGGATTTGGGGAGCATTCCTCGATCACTGGTGTACTGGCTACAGAAGAAATGGCATTCGGAGATTTGGCGGGTGCATTAGCAGTGATGGCACCTGGATTATTTGCTGTGCCGATCCTCGTAGCCGGTAGTGAAGAGCAAAAAAAAGAGTATTTACCTGCCATTGTGGAGGGTGACTGGTCTCCATATACCGCAGCGATTATCGAACCACATTATGATTATGATCCCAATGAATTGAAAACCACCGCGACAATTGACGGGGATAAAGTCATGATCTCAGGAGATAAATCATACGTTCCATTTGCCAATGATGCAAAACTCATGATTGTATATGCATCGTTGAATGGGCAGACGCAGGGATTTATCGTTCCAACTGGTCTTGAAGGGATCCAAATCGGGGAGCGCCAAAAAATGCTAGGGATCAACGCATTGCCAGTCTATCCGGTAAAATTTGATAATGTGCGAATTCCTGTTGAAAATCGATTGGGGGG
>JBAPSY010000373.1:0-2680 GCA_049281855.1 Anaerolineales bacterium | reverse complement strand
GATCAGGTCCAGTTGTTTCTGGTTAATCACCTCATCAAAGTAATCACGTAAAATACTGCTATTGGTTTGGGTCATATTGCGCTCCTTTTGGGAAAACAATACCGCCGGCGTTATAGGCCGGCGGTTGGTTTGGATACACTGTGCTGGCAAGGTGCTTAGAACTGCCCTGCCTCCGCGGATCACGGGCGGTTGCGATGCAATTTGCATTATAGTGAGTATTGGCGATGGAGTCAATGAGTCGGTAAATTTTGCGCCTAAGTAGCGTTCTTCCTACAGCAATATAGTCCTTTCTGGTGCCGTGGGCACTGGATACGATCTCTTATGTCGGGCGGGAATCCTTTCCCGCCTTTTTTATTGATCACAAAAGGCGTTCGCGACTGCGGGCACAAACCGCCCTTGGTAGTTGTAGACGTTCTTTGTCCGAAACATCGCGAGTGCTCTGTATGAGCGATGCCGCGGACCCTCAATCCCGGTTTGTTTTTATGTCATCCTGTACCAGACAGGATATGAGAATCTCCATTTGATGAAGCTTCTTTGAATGTTCTTGACATTTTGATGGACCCGATTTATAATACATTTAACTGTACTTTATAAAGTATATTCAGATGTACTTTTAGATGTACGATTACAACAATATAACATGAAAACAAAATATAGGAGATTAAAATGAATACCGTGCAGATTGTTGCGGTTACGGATTTCCGGAACAAGACCAAGGAGGTGTTGCATCAAGCGAAAGAGGCTCCGGTGATCCTGACCCAGCGGAGTCGCCCAGCAGCTGTGGTAGTGGACTACGATACCTACCAGGCACAGATTAAATTGCTGGAAGAGCTGGAGCTGAAGTTGGATGATCTTTTATTGGCACACGCCATTCAATCCTCGAAGGAGCTGGCCCCCTTGGAAGACCTGTTTGAGGACTATGAAAAATCCACTGGCATCCGGCTAAATTTGATAGACCGGTAGAAACCTTGCAGGGATCAGCGGATGGGAACCGGTACTTCAAGGTGGAAAGCTTTTGAAAGAATACCATATCTCAGTTGATAAACGGGTCATGAAGTCCTTCCGTAGGATTCCAGAAAAGCATGCAAGGCAAATAAAGGAAGCACTTGAGCGACTTAGAGTAAACCCTCACCCACAGGACAGTATAAAGTTGAAATCCAGCGGTGGATTCAGAGTGACAGTGGGGGAGTATAGAATACTCTATACGGTCCAGGAGGATACTGCTCAGGTTGTGGTTTACCTGATCACCCGCAGGAATGATTTTTCATACTAAAACATACCCTATACTTTCATGCCCCCTGGCTTTGAACCAGGGGGTCTTGGTTTAAATTGCTGTTAACAATGGCGGAGGAATTTCTCCTTTAGTTGTAAATGCGGACCCTCGATCCCGGATTTCCAGGTGCGATTTTTGCGCCTCCGGGCGGACGATGAAGAGAGCCCGGTGACCTTCCGGGCATGAAGCAATCTCCTTCTCCCCTATTCATTTGCCTTCCACCCCAATGGGGTGTATATTATTCTTTACAAACCCATGTCCGTTCCAGATACTATTCTCCAGCTTGTTGAAAATTTCGAGATTCATCGCCGCGCCTATCTTTCTCAAGATTACAACGAAGCCCAGGTACGCCTCGAGTTCATCGACCCGTTCTTCGAAGCCCTCGGCTGGGATATGTTTAACAAACAGAGTTATGCCTTCGCTTACAAGGACGTCATCCACGAGGATGCCATCCACGTGGGCGGAGCCACCAAAGCCCCCGATTATGCCTTCCGCATTGGTGGTACGCGCAAGTTTTTCGTCGAGGCTAAGAAGCCCGCCGTCAATCTCAAGGACGCCATCAGCCCGGCTTACCAGCTTCGCCGTTATGCCTGGAGCGCCAAGCTGCCCCTCTCCATCCTCACCGATTTTGAAGAGTTCACCGTCTACGACTGTCGCCTCAAGCCCACATTAACCGATAAACCTTCCACCGGGCGCATCCAGCTGCTTACCTATCGCGATTATTCCATTCATTGGGACGAGATCTTCTCTGTTTTCTCTCGTGAGGCGGTGCTCAAAGGTTCGTTTGACCAGTACGCTGAGAGCGCCACCGGCAAGCATGGCACCGCTGAAGTGGATCACGCCTTCCTGGCCGAGATTGAGCGCTGGCGAGACTTGCTGGCGCATAACATCGCCCTGCGCAACCCTTCCCTCAGCCAGCGTGACCTGAATTATGCCGTCCAGATGACCATCGACCGCCTGATCTTCCTGCGCATCTGTGAAGACCGTGGCATCGAGTTCTACGGGCAGCTGCAGGCCCTGCTCAACGGCACTGAGACCTACTCCCGCCTGTGCCAGTTATACCGCAACGCCGATGATCGCTATAACTCCGGTCTGTTCCACTTCCACCCCGAGAAGGGTCAATCCGGTGTCCCTGACGCACTCAGCCTGGGTCTGGCGCTGGATGATAAACCCCTCAAGGATATCCTCGCCAACCTGTATTACCCTGAAAGCCCCTACGAGTTCTCTGTATTGCCCGCCGATATCCTCGGGCAGGTCTATGAGCAGTTCCTGGGTAAGGTCATCCGTCTCACCTCTGCTCACCATGCCGTTGTCGAAGATAAGCCCGAGGTCAAGAAAGCTGGTGGGGTGTTTTACACTCCCACCTTCATTGTGGATTACATCGTCAAGCACACCCTGGGTGACTTG
>JBAPSY010000372.1:0-23021 GCA_049281855.1 Anaerolineales bacterium | reverse complement strand
ATATTGGGGTAATTGGATCAAAAAGGCGCTGGTCTACAACGACAAAAAAGCTAGTAGAGGCGGGTATATCTTCAAAGATGCTTGAAAAGGTACATTCTCCCATTGGATTGGAAATCCATGCTGAAACACCCGAAGAAATCGCCGTTAGCATCATGGCAGAGATCATTAAGATCCAAGAACACTAGACGGAGATAGTATGTGGCAAGATTATCATAGTGTAATTTCAGTCAATGATGCCACCCGGATACTGGCTGAGGAAGGTATGCAAGCGCGAATTATTGCAGGTGCAACAGATTTAATGTTGGAGATGGAACGAGGGGTCAGGAAAGGAATAAAGACGTTAATTGATGTGACGCGGATAGAAGGATTGGATCAAATAAAATTGGATGAGAACAATTTTATCCACCTCGGTCCATTGGTGACCCATGGGCAATGTGCTGCCTCGAAAATAATCATCGAACAGGCATTTCCATTAGCAAAAGCCTGTTGGGAAGTTGGTGCTCCTCAAATTAGAAATCGTGGCACGATTGCCGGTAATCTTATTACGGCTTCCCCTGCAAATGACACCATTCCTCCATTGGTCGGATTAAACGCCAAGGTGGTATTGCAATCCATTCGTGGTATGCGCGAAGTTTCACTGGCAGAATTCTACACAGGGGTAAGGCAAAACGTAATGCAGGCTGATGAAATGTTGGTGGATATATACTTTCCAGCTCTCAATCCTAACCAAATAGGTACATTTTATAAGTTGGGTTTGAGAAAAGCCCAGGCGATTTCATTGGTCAATTGTTCTTTGATTTTAACATTTGATGGTGGGCGAATTAAAAATGCGGAAATCACATTGGGGGCAGTAGCACCTTTGATTGTGCATGCACGAGATGCGGAGGACTTTTTACAAGACAGGATACTCGATGATGAAACCATTGAAAAAGCTGCCGAATTGTCAAAGAAAGCCGCCCGTCCCATTGATGATATTCGCAGCTCCCATGAGTATCGGCATGAAATGGTCCGCGTATGTGTAAAACGGGTATTATGCATTCTGGCGAAAGGTGAGGAAAGAATCAGTTATCCAAAGCACCCAGTATTGTTACGTGCCTGTACGGATCGACATGGATACCATTTTAATGAATTTGAGGGATTAAAACGAAGTTTTCGTCATACATCAGGGCAGACTCTTCCTGCAATCGAAACCAAAATCAATGGCAAGGAGTACAAGTTTACCTCAGGTTACAATAAATCGTTGTTAAGACTATTACGGGAGGACGCCGGGTTGATTGGAACAAAAGAAGGCTGTGCAGAGGGTGAGTGTGGGGCATGTACGGTGTTTATGGATGGAATGGCAGTGATGAGCTGTCTCGTGCCAGCTGTTCGGGCTCATAGAGCACATATTGTGACTATTGAGGGGATCATGCGGGAAGGGAAATTGCATCTGGTCCAGCAGGCTTTCATTGATAAGGGAGCAGTTCAATGTGGTTATTGCACGCCTGGGTTTATTATGTCTTCTGTGATGTTATTGGACGAGATCAAGCGACCGAACCGGGATGAAATCAAGGATGCGATAAGTGGAAATTTATGCCGCTGTACTGGGTATTACTCAATCGTCGCTGCTATAGAACAAGCGGCACAATACAACTAAATTATGTGATTTAATTGGTTTAATGACTATGGAGGTAAATGATGGGTTACTCATCTTATAAGCATCGTCGAGAGAAAGAACAAAGACCATGGAAAATTAATCCTGTGTGGAGGGGTATTGGTTGTATATTGCTCCTCCTTGTTCCAGTCATGGCGTGGTACGGTACTTCATTATTTATGCAAAGAAATGAGAAGATCGTATTACCTTGGGAGCTGACCAGAGTGATCACCATCCCTTACACACATATTACTGCGATTGATAAATTGATTGTTGGTATTAATCAATATTTCGATGCCAAAGGGTTTGTATTTGGACAGATTTTCTTCACAGTCATCTTATCGATTATTGGGTTTGGACTGATGTCAGCAATTTATGCCATTATGTACAGTATCGCAGGACCACCACGTTACGGACCATTTGACGTTCCTCCAAACCAATAAAAAGGTAATTAATTAGATGGAGCGGACTGTTCCCAGCACTGCCTCTGAAGAAGTCGAATTGTACTTGCGGACATATTATTCATTGTTGCGGTCCTCCGCCGAAGTGCAAATTCGTTCATTGGAAGAAGTGCATGCAGGCATGAAGTCTTTATTACATCCCTTAGCGCGGGTTACCGTTCCAGATATGTCAGCATTTTTATATTGTATGCTTAGGTTACCGGAATGCATCCATAATGTAGAATTGGTAGTTTTAGGCCAGAGTAGTGAAGTATTCTCTAGAGCAGGTTTCATTGATATTGAATCCTGGGATTCTGTAAATGCGATCGCCCGTCGAAGAAGGTGCTTTTTTAATGGAGTGGATACACTGGCATGTATTATTGCCAGTGTTAGTGATATCGATGATGTGATCCCTATCCTGACTGCTTATCAGATTGAGTGGAATAAAATCCATTCTTTATTGCAACGAAATTCTACTTTTCTCTCTCGGGGGCATTCAAAAGATGGCATGCAGGATTCTGAGATGCATGAAATAGCCATAGCTCTGAATATACCTATGGAGGATATTGAACGCCTAAAAATTGTGTGGGGGAAGGATTTTGAAAACAATCTAAATCATATTGCAGCGGCACCTCGGAGATTGAAAGTCAGACTGCTCAGTGGCACGATGGTGGAATACCGTCGGGCGACGGATATTTGGTGGGAACATATTACTCAAGTATGTCAGGAATTGATTAATCGACCTGTTTATTTTATCTCCAGCAACCCACATAGCTTTGTTAACCTGCTATCAGGATATGCATTTAAAAACAAAAAGAAGCTGATCGATTATTTGAACGAGAGTAATAATCGTGGGTTACAGGAAGAATGGGAGAGTATCCAGGCGCAGCAGGTTATATCAAGCCAAGAAAATTTCTTATATTATATTTTGAAAAAATTTCAGCAAACGAAACAAGGCGCTGGTTTTGTCAATGATGAAAAGGAAACTGAAATTGACTGTGGTATTTTGCGAGTTTCAAGTGAACATAGCTTCGATGTGGATGTACAGATTATGGAGTTAAATCGCATCTGCCCCGATACCCTTGATCCAAGATTGCAGGATGAAGACTTATCTTTTCTAGCTAAGTGTGATGCTATTCTATTAAATATCGATTATCCCTTGGGCATGGCTGCTTATAACATCTTATCGGAAGTGGCAGAACACGTTGAAAAGGTTTTAGGTATTTATATTATGGGGAAGTCTGCTTCCTTAAATGGGGCGATTGGAGATATCGTCATCCCTAATGTTGTTCAAGATGAACATTCAAAAAATACTTATCTCTTCCAAAACTGCTTTAATGCTGCACATGTTACAAAATATTTAATGTATGGCTCTGTGCTTGATAATCAAAAATGTGTATCCGTGAGGGGAACCTTCCTACAGAACCCACTTTACATGGATGTATTTTACCGGGAAGGGTATACCGATATCGAGATGGAAGCAGGACCATATTTATCAGCGGTCTATGAAATGTTTCGACCACAAAGGCATCCAGTTAATGAAATTGTCAATCTATACGAAGTCCCCTTTGATATAGGTATCGTACACTATGTTTCAGATAACCCAATTGGGAAGGGAAAAAATCTGGGTGCGGGGAGTCTATCATACTATGGAATGGATTCGACTTATGCATCTTCGGTAGCGATTTTGAAGCGGATATTTCAGTTGGAGAAGGCAAGGATAAATCGACTCGAGAAAAATAAACCAATATTTAATGGATTATCACAATAATCAAAACGATAAGCTCATCGAGGTTTTACACTCGATCAAGTTAACCGACGAAGACCATGGGGGTAAAAGTTCTTGATCACATTTTGAACCCTCTTTCCCCAACCAATTGGGAATCCGTCCACAGTTACCAAAACCCATGCATTATCACCTGAACTCGGTAAGCTATCTCCAGCAAGATAAGAGAACAGCTGTTTATCACCGAGCTGCATTGGAAGAATGTGTTCTGCCTGGTCACTTTTTATACCCATGGCGAAAGAGTGGGAGGGTGTGAAACGGTCTTTATTGATGGAACCCATCCACCATCCTGGTCGAATTATTTTTAATCCCGCAAGGCTGGGCAGTCCTTCCGGTATGTGATAGATGTACGTTCCATCCATAAATAACCGCGAATTTTCTAATAAAATGGTTAGATTAGCTCGATAAAAATCACTCAGGATGGTCTTGAAACTTCTCGTTACATTTGATTTAATGATCCGATTCGATAATGATTCTACTTTAGTCAGATTACCTCTAAGATATTGTCCAGAAGATCCACTTTTTAATAGGCAAGCAATAAAATGACCTTCCCCTCTGGCAAGATGTGGCCAAATACGGACTGCCTGATTAATCCGATCCTCTGGTGGGAGACCGACCCATTCTGGTTTGGCGGGTTGATAACCTGGGGCATGATGGATTAATTCGAGCTCAAACTCTGGGTGCTGGACTAAAAAAAATGCGATGACCCCTTCATTCTCTTCAGCAGAAAATGTACACGTGGTATATGCTATGCGTCCACCAGGTTTCACCATATGACCAGCTTGTTCAAGGATGCCAGCCTGACGAATGGCACAGCTACGCACCAGCTCGGGTTTCCATTCCCTGCGGGCGCCTTCGCTTTTTCGGAACATGCCTTCTCCGGAACAAGGAGCATCGAGCAGTACCCGGTCGAAATACTCACCAAAATGAGCCGCCAATCTTCGAGGAGTCTCATTACTCACGATAGCATTGGTCACACCACAACGTTCCATATTTTCCACCAAATCCCAAACGCGTTTTTGGTGGATTTCATTGGTTACCAGTAGACCAGTATTTTTCATCAGCGTTGCCAGATGGGTAGCTTTTCCACCTGGTGCAGCCGCAAGATCGAGAACCTTATCACCGGGTTGGGGTGCCAAGGCTTCAGCGACTGCCATCGCTGACGGTTCTTGAATATAATATAATCCTGCGTAATGGTATGGATGCTTTCCAGGAGAAATAACTCCGGTTTCTTCTTCGATAGATTCAATGCTATATCCACTTGAACACCATGGTACAGGGGAGAGATTAAATGGCGACAGATGACAAAACTCAAGGGCTGATAATTTAAGGGTATTAACCCTCAAACCCGTTGTTGCTGGATGTTGAAGGCTTGTGAGGAATGCATCGTAATCATTCCCCAACAGCCCAGCCATCCTATCGAGAAAAGCTTCAGGTAATTCTACGATGATTTTTTGCGGATCTTTCATCCGATATCAGGATCATATCTAAGGAGCCAGGATATTGTTAAACGATACATCTCCCGATCGCATCAAAAGATTGAATATCCGCCCTTGCAGACGGGTTGGAGGGGTAATTTTCTTCGAACTGTGTTAAGATCATAGGAGTTCATTTTTCTTGAACCGCTTTATCGGTGACAGATAATGCTTTATCCAGAATAGAAAATCCTTCTGACAGCTGTTCCTCGGTAATGATCAACGGTGGAATGATCAGCAATGTGTGCCAATGAATGTCTAGGTAGAGGCCTTTTTTCAACAGTTCTTTTCGCAAGGCCATCATTTCCAGGCTGCTACTGTTCCATGGCGCGAGCGGTTCTTTCGTTTTACGGTTGCGGACGAGCTCGATAATTCCAAACAATCCAATGGAACGCACCTCACCGATGGATGGGTGTTGTTCACCTAAATCGTTCAGCATTCGGTGAAGGACCGGACCCATCTCATGTGCGTGTTCGATGAGATGGTCTTCCTGCATCACTTTGATATTAGCAATCGCAGCAGCCAGAGAAAGGGGATGAGAAGTGTAAGTCAATCCGCCCTGAAAGACAACATCCTTATACGCTGAGGCAATCTCTGGTTTCATTGCTACCGCGCCTAACGGTGCATAGGCTGAAGTGAGACCTTTCGCCATGGTCATTATATCGGGTACAACATTCCAATGATCAACTGCGAACCACTTGCCGGTGCGACCAAAGCCACTCATGACTTCATCTGCGATAAGCAGGATATGGTACTTGTTGCAAAGTTCACGTACACCCTGCATATAACCTTCAGGTGGGATGATGATCCCATTTGTTCCCGTGACAGACTCTACCAAGATTGCTGCAATTGTATTGGGACCTTCATACTGAATTATTTCTTCCAGGTGGTTAAGGTAATCCTGGGTGAAATCTACCTCAGAAATGTTTGGATTTGTGCGATGGAATGTGGAACGATAACGATATGGATCGAGGAAATGCACGACCCCAGGCATCAGATTAGGTTCCCACGGTAAACGCCGGGGGTCACCCGTCAACGCCATTGCACCGGCAGTGGCGCCATGATACGACCGGTAGCGCGAGAGAATTTTATGTTTGCCACTGAACCCGCGCGCCAACTTGACCGCATTTTCATTGGCATCTGCGCCCCCAAGGGTAAACATGAAGTGGTCCAGGTTACCTGGGGTGATTTCCGATAATAATTTCCCCAGAACTGCCCGAGGTTTGGTTGTCATTGCTGGAGCAGCATAAGGAAGTGCCTTGGCTTGTTCAATGATGGCATTGATCACACGCTCATCACCATGACCAATATTTACGCACATCGTCATAGAGTTGAAATCAAGATAGCGTTTTCCATTTACATCCCAAAAATATACCCCTTTTGCCCGGGTCACTGGGATGGGGGAAACTTTTCCTTGGGCAGACCAAGTCCAAAAGTTGTGTTCCATAGAAATGGTTAGGATTTCTGAATCAGGGATATCAAACATATTTACCTCATTCGAAAATAAGTTCATTGATATATTATTGTTCTGATAGTGTAATGGCAGGCGTTATTTGGGTCAAGTACCTTTGTCCAGGGATATCGGGTGTTATGTGTCAGATAGTGAAACATGACGGATGGATGAAGCGGTATAATCCGGAATCTATGGATCGGAAGCACATCGCAGCTTACTTTGAAGTCACCTTTGCGGTGATTGTCTGGGGGGTGTCATTTATTGCGACTAAACTCGCATTACGAGATCTTTCTCCGGTGACAGTTGTGTGGCTTCGCTTCGCAATCGGGGTTATCATCCTTGGGATTGCCACAGGGTTTAGACACCAATTTTCATTACCAAAGAAACAGGAGTGGATTTATTTTGCCCTATTGGGATTTTTAGGGATAACATTTCATCAATGGCTGCAATCTACAGGCTTGTTGACAGTTCAAGCATCGACTACGGCATGGATTGTAGCCACGACACCAGTTTTTATCGCAATCCTAAGCAGGTTGTTTTTGCATGAAAAGCTTGCTTGGCTGCAAATCTTCGGCATCGTCCTGGCAGCTGTGGGAGTGCTGCTTGTGGTTAGCAAAGGGAATATCACAGGATTATTCAGTGGTCACTTTGGCACACCTGGAGATATCTTAATCATGATCAGTGCACCCAATTGGGCAGTATTCTCGATCTTATCAAGCCGTGGCCTTAAAAAGTACCAGGCTACCCAGATGATGTTTTTTGTCATGGCAATCGGGTGGCTGTTCACCTCGATTATTTTCTTTACAAGTGGAGGATTCAACGATATCAGTCACTTAACCTGGACCAGTTTAATGGGAGTTGGTTTCTTGGGGATATTTTGCTCAGGCTTGGCATACATAGCCTGGTACGATGGACTTCAAGCTCTACCAGCATCTCAGATTGGTGCCTTCCTCTATATTGAGCCACTGGTGGCTGTCATTGTAGCGTGGGCAATTTTGGGAGAGGGTATATTACTCATCACATTGGCAGGGGGTGCGATCATTTTACTTGGGGTGAGACTGGTACAAAAAAACCAATAAGTACCTCTTTGCGTCGAAAAGGAAAGTTGAAAAGGAAAGTTTGACGATACTCAGGAAGACTAGTAAACTAATAGATTGCATTTAGATTACTTTTCAGGAGAAATTGGTTGAATCTTGAAGCACCCGCTCACGAATATGATTTTAGTCGGGCCTTCTCTAAGAACCGGATAAGTGGGCTTTGGCGAATGATGAGCGGTTTTCGGTCGCTGTATGCTGGCGCAACCGTTAGCCTCGCAATAGCTGCCTCCTCAAAGACGGCAACCTTCTTATTACTGCGCTATTTTATAGATAAGGTCTTAGGGCAAGGCAATTATGGGTTAGGTGGTGACCTTAACCGAACACTGGTTATCATTGCACTTGGTTTTCTGGGATTGGCCAGCCTGGAGGGAAGTTTCAGTTATTTCTCTGGCCGGTTAGCAGCTTATACCGCTGAAGGAATAACCCGCCGCCTTAGAAATTATCTATTTGATCATATCCAACACTTGGATTTTTCCTACCATGACAAGACTCCAACTGGTGAGTTGATCGAACGCTGTACATCAGATGTGGATGCTCTGCGTAGATTTTATAGCGAGCAAGCCATCGGGGTAGGTAGGATTATCCTGCTTTTTGTGATCAATTTCGCAGCCATTTTGGAATTAAACACAAAATTGGCGTTAATTTCCATCATCATTGTGCCGATCATCATTGTGACATCCGTATGGTTCTTTCGGAGAGTCACGAAAGCTTACGAAGCATATCAAGAGCAGGAAGCGATCCTTTCCACTACGTTACAGGAAAATCTCGCTGGTGTTCGTGTAGTCAAGGCATTTGCCAGGCAGGAATATGAGATCAATAAGTTTAATACTGAGAATTGGGAGAAATATATCCGGGGACGGAAATTACTCACCATGCAGTCTCTCTTTTGGCCTATCTCGGACATCGCTTGTAGCTTTCAAACACTTACAGGCTTCTTTATCGCTGCTACTATGGCAATTAATGGACAGATCACCATCGGTACATATTTGGCATACGCGGGGCTTGTTGGATGGTTGATCTGGCCTATGCGGAATCTAGGACGGTTAATCGTACAGACCTCTACAGGATTGGTCTCATACGGACGCGTGATGGAAATTATTAAACAAAAACGTGAAGCATTAACTGAAGGCGCTTACCGTCCCAATCAACCAGTCCGAGGTGAGTTGTTATTTGATAAGGTTGGTTTTTCGTATGAGAACAATCCACCTGTTTTGCAAGATATAAGTTTTGCCTGCCAATCAGGGCAGGTG
This sequence comes from Anaerolineales bacterium, assembly GCA_049281855.1. GTDB lineage: Bacteria > Chloroflexota > Anaerolineae > Anaerolineales > UBA4823 > FEB-25. Next base: position 13,887 of record JBAPSY010000372.1, on the reverse strand, counting down.
GTGGCGTTATTAGGTTCCACTGGTTCAGGTAAGACTACTTTGGTTAATTTACTGCCTCGTTTCTATGACTATACAACGGGAAGTATAAAATTAGATGGTGTGGAATTGAAAGACTACCCCAGAGAATTTCTACGGAGTCAAGTCGGGATTGTTGAACAGGAACCGTTCCTATTTTCTCGCTCAATTCGAGAGAATATTACATATGGTGTGGGACGTGATGTGCCTCAAGTAGAAATTGAGGATGCAGCTTCTTCAGCTGCAATCCATGATGTGATTATAGATTTCCCTAATGAGTATGATACCCTGGTTGGAGAAAAGGGGGTAACACTCTCAGGTGGTCAGAAACAGCGTGTGACAATTGCCCGTACGATCCTTAAGGATTCGCACCTATTAATTTTAGATGATTCAACTTCCTCGGTCGACACAGAGACTGAATCATGCATCCGCGAAGCGTTAAAAGGACTGACCCCAAAACGAACGACTTTTATTATCGCCCATCGCATTCAAAGTGTGATGAACGCAGACTTGATACTCGTTATGGAAAAAGGGAAAATAATTCAAAAAGGAACGCATGATGAGCTTATAGCCCAGGACGGCATGTATCGAAAAATCTACGACCTTCAGACTCGGATTGATGAGGAGCTGGAGATGGAAATTTCGCAAAGTATGTCGAGAGAGTAGAAAGTGGCTGATATCGAACTCGAAGAAGATGAATACACCAGTCAGATAACGGGCAAAACGCTTGGTCGTATCCTGGGGCTGACTAGACCTCACAGGCGCTGGGTGGTTGGATTCTGGGTAATGATTGCCTTTACATCCATCTTGGATGCAGTATTCACCTATCTAAATAAAGGAATTATCGATCAGGGGATTATCGCCCAGAATCGCCAGGCATTAGTCCGTATTCTAAGCCTGTATGGGGGCCTGATATTGGTTCAAGCGGTGTGTGTTTTCTCTTTCATTTATCTCGCAGGTGTGTTGGGTGAGCGCATTCAATATGACTTGCGCAAGTCCATGTTCAATCATCTCCAGCAATTATCATTAGCTTATTACAGCCAAACTTCCGTGGGCAGGCTGATGGCTAGGGTGACCTCCGATTCTGGGCGTGTATCAGACCTGGTAACATGGGGCCTGGTGGATAGTACCTGGGCAGTGATGAATATCACCACTTCCACAATATTTATGTTGATCATCAATTGGAAATTAGCGTTAATTGTTCTGATAACGATACCCGTTCTACTAACCATTGCAATCCAATTCCGCAAGCGAATATTGGTCGAGTTTCGCAAGTCTCGCCGAGCCAACTCAAAGATTACCGGGTCGTATAACGAGAATATCAGTGGTGTCAGGGTGGTGAAGGCTTTGGGTAGAGAAGATGAAAATCTAAAAGAATTCAAAGTCTTGACCAAAGAAATGTATCGCGCCAGTTATCATGCTGCTTGGTTATCTGCATTGTTCCTACCTACTGTACAAATCATTTCTGCAATGGCGTTGGGTTTCATCGTCTGGTATGGAGGACTGCAGGCGAATGTTGGGATTATGACCATTGGTGGGATTCAAGCTTTTGTAAGCTACCTGACCTTTATGATGTGGCCTATCCAAGACCTGGCGCGTGTATATGCTGAGATGCAACATTCCATTGCTTCAGCTGAACGCATATTTACTCTGCTTGATTCTGTCCCTGAGGTTTTTAATCATCCAGGTTCGATTGATCCTGGTACGATCAGAGGTACGATCGAATTTGATCATGTGGATTTCACCTACGAGGACGGGAAACCGGTATTGACTGATTTTAATTTGAAGGTTGAACCTGGAGAAATGATAGCGTTAGTCGGACCGACTGGGGGTGGAAAAAGCACGATCGTCAACCTGTTATGTCGTTTTTACGAACCAAAGCGCGGCGTGATACGCATCAATGGTCGCGATTACACAGAGTTCACCATGCATGGCATTCAATCTCGGGTAGGGATTGTACTGCAAACTCCTCACTTATTCTCAGGAACGGTAAGAGAAAATATTCGTTATGGCTGCTTGAGTGCTTCAGATCAAGAAGTCGAAGAAGCATCGGAGTTAGCTGGAGCTCACGATTTCATCGTCAATTTCGAGAAAAAATATGATCAGAATGTGGGTGAAGGCGGCAACCTTCTTTCGGTGGGGCAAAAACAGCTGGTAAGTATTGCCCGGGCGATATTGGCTAAACCGGATATTTTCATCATGGATGAAGCCACAAGTTCTGTGGACACACTGACTGAAGCGCTTATTCAACGCGGTATGGAAAACCTGATGAAGGGAAGGACAAGCTTCATTATTGCCCATCGATTGTCGACGATCAAACGTGCAAACCGGATTATCGTCGTTGAAGATGGTCGGATTACCGAGATGGGTACTCATGCTGAATTGTTACGTGCCCGAGGGCATTACTATCGATTATATACTCAGCAGTTCCGTGAGGAGCTTGAGCAGGAATTTGACCCATTTCTCTCACAACCATCTTCCTTACCTGCGGATTAATGAGTCAATGGTTGGCATTTATATTCTAATTCCCTCCTTTCAATACTGGAGGGAGTTTTATTTATAGAAATTACCATCTCCCGCAGTGTATAATATTTGTAGGATTATACAAGGGTTATATTATACCCATGGAGCGAGATATGACCATCATTGGCCAACCCATACATCGCATTGATGCTCGGGGTAAAGTGATCGGGGAGACGCTTTACCCAGGCGATATTAATATGCCTGATCAGGCTTACATGAAAATATTATTCGCTGGACGACCTCATGCAATCATTCGCTCCATCGATATATCCCAAGCAGATGCACTACCAGGTGTGATTGCCACATTTACAGCGAAGGATGTACCGGTAAATGAATACGGGTTGATTTACTATGACCAACCTGTTTTGTGTGGCCCAGGCTCCAGCAAGCCATTTACCGATCGAGTGCGATTTGTTGGAGACCAAGTAGCGTCGGTAGTGGCTGATACTGAAGACATTGCTGCCAAAGCCCGCGACTTGATTCAGGTCGAATATGAAGATTTACCGGTCATCACTGATATGGTAAAAGCTATGCAGAAGGATGCGGTCTTACTTCATCCAGATAGAGACAGTAATATCTTCTGTCACTACCGCATTCGCAAAGGAAATGTGGAGGATGCGTTTACAAAAGCGGATGTCATCGTCGAAGGAGAATACCATACTCCGTCCCAGGAACACGCATATCTACAGCCTGAAGCAGGATTGGGATATATTGATGAAGAGGGTCGGGTTACCGTTCAAGTAGCTGGTCAATGGACGCATGAAGACCAACAACAAATTGCCCATGCGCTTAACATTCCCGTAGAGGAAGTGCGAGTGATCTATCCTGCTATTGGGGGTGCATTTGGGGGACGGGAAGATATGTCGGTTCAAATCGTTCTGGCATTGGCAGCCTGGAAATTACATCAACGCGGGATTGACCGACCGATAAAAATTATCTGGAGTCGGGAAGAATCAATCATCGGTCATCATAAACGCCACCCATACATTATACGAACGCGATGGGGTGCAAGTAACGAAGGAAAACTATTGGCTGCGGAGGTTGAAGTCCTTGCTGATGGCGGCGCATACGCTTATACTTCCACCAAAGTGTTGGGGAATGCCACTCTGATGTGCACCGGACCCTATGAAATCCCCAATGTGAAAGTGGATTCATTTGCTGTGTACACCAATAACCTGCCAAATGGTGCTTTCAGGGGATTTGGTGGACCTCAAGGTGCATTCGCAGCTGAAACCCAATTGAACCGCCTGGCAGAGAAGCTCGGTATGGATAGGGTTGAGATCCGCCGGAAAAATGTGTTGACCGAAGGGGCTTTCTTATCTGTTGGAACTCCGCTACCAAAGGGTGTGACCATAGGTCAAGTGGTGGAGAAATGTGGTGTTGAAGTAAACCAATCTAAAATAGCTCACCAAGTTGCTTCCCAACCTCACCTGTTGCAAGGGACAGGATTTGCATGTGCTTTTAAGAATGTGGGGTTTTCGTTTGGCGCACCGGAGCAGTGCATAGCTACCGTTGAAATTCGTGGAGGCGCTGTAATTGAACAGGCAATCTTGCATCATGCAGGTGCAGATGTGGGACAAGGAGCCCATACCATCATGGTGCAGATAGCAGCCGAGACTTTGGGGATTTCCACAGAAAAAATCCACTTAATCGCATCTGACACCGCCTTTACAGGAGATTCTGGCAGTGCTTCAGCATCACGGATGACATTTATGGCTGGAAATTCGATCAAAGGTGCATGTGAGCTTGCGCTGGATAAGTGGAAGGCGGAAGAACGTCCAGCTATCGCTACTTACCAGTACAGACCACCCCGGACGACTCCATTGGATCCGCAAACTGGTAAATCGGAACCCAATTTTGCTTACGGATATGTTGCCCAAGGGGTAACTCTTGAAGTGGATGTTGAAACGGGTCTCATCCGGATTTTGGAAGTAATTTCTGTAAACGATGTCGGACGAGCCGTGAATCCCTTGAATGTTAAAGGTCAGATCGAAGGGGGTGTGGTGCAAGCATCCGGGTATGCGATATTGGAAAATTTTATACAAAGAGACGGATTTGTATTAACCCCATTGTTGTCAGCTTACTTGATCCCTACGGTTCATGATGTACCAGACCAGGTCAAGTCGGTCATCCTTGAATACGCAGATCCGATTGGTCCATATGGCGCACGAGGGATGGCTGAGATGCCTTTCCTGCCTTTAGCCCCGGCTGTAATCGATGCGATGCACCAAGCGACAGGGATTTGGTTTTTTGAGTTTCCACTTACACCAGAACGTGTCCTAAGGGGCTTGGGAAAATTATGATCGTCTTGATTCGTGGTGGAGGAGACCTTGCTAGTGGAGTGGCATTCCGCTTATATAAATCTGGCTTCAAGGTGGTTATAACAGAATTACCCAAACCCTTGGCGGTCAGGCGGTTGGCAAGCTTTTGTGAAGCTATCTATAATGGGGAAATGACATTGGAAGGTATTGTTGCTAAACGGGTTAACGAGATCGATGACCCGTTGCGAATATTGCAACTTCTCTCCAAAGGGCGAATACCCGTGATCATCGATCCGGAAGGGAAATCGATCCAGGCTGTCCATCCCACTGTGATTGTGGATGCACGGATGTTAAAAGCTGCCCCTGAAGCATTTAAGCACACCGCAAAATTATATATTGGCTTGGGTCCTGGGTTTATCGGAGGAGAAAATTGTCACGCAGCTGTCGAAACGCAACGTGGACCATGGATGGGAAGGGTTCTATGGGATGGACCAACCCAATCTGATAGTGGAATTCCAGAGCCTGTTGGTGAGAAACAATCTGAAAGAGCCTTATACGCTCCAGTTGAAGGATCATTAATACCAATTAAAACCATCGGTGATCTCGTCAAGAAAGGAGAGCTGGTGGCTGAGGTCAATGGGGAACCAGTCATCGCACTGTTTAATGGAGTATTACGAGGATTAATTCATCCTGAGGTTGAAGTGCGTCAAGGAATGAAAATTGGAGATTTGGATCCACGAAATGACCCACAGCTGTGCAATCATGTTTCAGACAAAGCCCTTGCAATTGGAGGGGGGGTGCTCGAAGCAATTCTCTCAAAACTTGAACTGCGACCTCATCTATGGACGTAGCATGGCATTATTTATATACACATTGGTTTCTGGATGAGACCATATGAAATTGTCGATTTTCCATGAAGCTAATTGAAGCGCTCAGATATTCTCTGCCATCAAGCCTAGCCTTCGTGGGTGCCGGAGGCAAGACAACCGCGCTATTCAGATCTGGCAGAGAATTATTGACAGAAATTCAGGATGATGAGCTGAATAAAACCGTTCTCGTAACCACGACGACCCACATCGGTGCCTGGCAATTAGGTAAGGCAGATCACCATTTTATTATAAATTCGGCATCAGAATTTGTGAAACTCGAAGAGGAATTACCTGCTGGAGTTGTACTACTAACAGGTGAAGAAAAATACAATCTCCTTGGAGGATTATCACCTGGTTTGCTGGATAAAGTGAGAGCCTTCGCAGAAGATCACAAGCTTCACTTGTTGATAGAAGCTGATGGATCACATGCTTGTCCACTAAAAGCACCTGCAGAGCATGAGCCAGCCATTCCCGATTTTACTCAGAATGTTATCGTCGTTGCTGGTTTAATGGGATTGGGGAAACCCCTGACGAAAAAATGGGTTCATCGACCGGAAAAATTCGCAGAGTTATCAGGTTTACAAATTGGTGAGGCAGTCACTAGCGATGCATTAGTAAAAGTGTTGATAAATTGGTATGGAGGTTTAAAAAATATTCCAAGTGATGCACGCAGGTCGATATTATTAAATCAGGCGGATACAGCTGAGTGTCAATCAAAGGCTAAAACGATATCCGAACAGTTAATATCTAATTATCATTCGATCATCATCGCATCTCTAGCAGGAGATAATACAGAAATTCCATCTCAGGCAAATCAAATACGCGATCTACAAAAAGGGATCCATGCAGTAATTGAGCCGATTGGTGGAGTCATATTAGCAGCAGGAGGATCAAGTCGGCTAGGTGAACCAAAACAATTGTTACTCTGGAAAGGCCAACCCTTGATTCGGCATGTAGCGATCGCGGCCTTGAAAGCCGGACTTACGCCAGTGGTTGTAGTAGTTGGCTCATCGGCTGAAGAGGTGCAATCCTCGATAAACGACCTTCCATTGCGCATAGTCATTAACTCGGAATGGGATACCGGTTTGAGTTCATCCATAAAGAGGGGTATTGCCCCATTGCCAAAAGAGATTGGAGGGGCAGTATTTTTACAAGCTGATCAACCTCAAATTCCTCCATTGCTCATCAAGAGTCTTGTCGAGGCACATCAAACAACTTTGAGCCCCATCGTTGCTCCTCAAATCGATGGACAGCGAGGTAATCCGGTATTATTTGATTCGTCTACATTTTCAAAGCTTCTTTCCCTTGAAGGAGATCTGGGAGGTAGGGATTTGTTTGGGCGTCTTCCGGTTCATTGGGTGACCTGGCATGACCCAAATTTATTACTAGATATTGACACCCCAAAGGATTACCAAAAATTTCTTGGATTATATACAGAAGGTGAGGGTAAAGCATGATATCTGCGATTGTATTAGCTGCAGGTCATTCCAAACGTATGGGTCAGCAGAAAATGCTCCTACCCTGGGGTAAAACCACTGTGATCGGTCAAGTCGTCTCGACACTTTATATTGCTGGATTAAATGATATCCATATAGTCACAGGTGGATCCCAAACTATATTGAAAGATGCCTTGAAAGAATATAAGGTTGATTTTATATTCAACAAGGAATTTGAGAATTGTGAAATGCTCACTTCTGTTCAAGTTGGACTTAGCAGTTTGGGTGAGGGATCTGAAGCAGCCATGATTGTGCTCGGAGACCAACCCCAGATTGAAACTCAGGTTGTACGAGCAATTATGGAAAGATTCTTAGCAACGCATCATAAGATTATCGTACCCAGCTACAAAATGCATAGGGGACATCCATGGTTGGTTGGGAAATCAAACTGGCAGGAGATTCTCGATCTCGAACCCCCACATACGTTGCGGAATTTCTTATATGTCAATCATGATGTCATTGATTATATAAATATAGATACTCCTAGTGTGCTCCAAGATCTCGATACACAGAACGATTACTCCCTTTACAAACCTTAATTTCTGCTCGAGAAAATTACCCTTGCAATCTTATCTATCTTGTGCTATGGTTTAATTTATGGGATGAAATTCCACAAGAATATTATTTACCAGTACCGAAAATTGAAGGCAAATTTTAATCAAATTGTTTATGAGATTTAACGCATCTGGAAAAATAAAAAGTTTCTATAATTTGGTATCTATATCCATGAAGTGAGATAATTAAAGGATGTCTGTTATCCGTGCTTTTATCGCCATAGATCTATCAGCAGATATCCAACATCAGCTGGATGAAGTGCAGCAAAATTATAAAGCCCAAATAGCGAACACTGCTGTTCGTTGGGTGGTTGCCACCAATATACACCTCACATTGAAATTTTTAGGAGATGTGTCATTATCCAATTTAAATATTCTCACTGATATGATCTCAGCTGAAATCTCAGGTCATCACCAATTTGACATCAGCGTAGGAGGATCAGGGGCATTCCCCAATATACGCCAGCCGCGTATCATTTGGGTTGGGGTCGAAGCCCCACTAGAGCTGACAGCTATTCAGAATGGGATTGAGACTACCACCGCCCGATTAGGTTATACTCGTGAAGAAAGGGCATTTTCACCACATTTAACCTTAGGTAGAGTATCGCGGAATGTCACTTCACAAGATGTAAAGACGATCTCGAAAGCACTTGATACGACAAGGATTGGTTTTTTAGGAGCTGCATGTGTGGAACAGATACATTTATACCGGAGTGATCTGCGACCAACTGGTGCAGTATATACACAAATATTCTCATCATCCTTGATAAAATAAACCTGAAATTTATATGACGAGGTGCAATCTGGAAACATTAGATATAGCGCGAGAGATCATTAATCATTTAGAGGAGAAAAAAGGCGAAAATCTGGTCTTAATCGATATAAAGAACTTGGCTGTATTTGCTGACTACTTTATCATCTGCTCTGGTAACAGTGATCGTATGTTACATGCTTTAGCCAATTCTGTAATTGAGTTTATACATACGAAATATAAATGGTCGGCACGAACGGAGGGTGAACCCCGTGAAGGTTGGATCCTGATAGATTCAGGGGACATCATCGTGCATCTCTTCTCACCTGAACAGAGAAACTATTACAAGCTTGAGGATCTCTGGTCAAAAGGGAAAATTCTGCTTCATTTACAATAAATATAAAATAAAGAATGAACGAGATCGAATACAACATCCGCACTGCATTATCTACTGATCGATCTCGATTAGCTAATCTGATCCATTTTGGCGCATATATCCACCAACACCTGGACTGGAAGCCGCCGTTGGATTGGATTGGGAGTAAACCATATCTATTGATGGAAAAAGAGGGTGAACTATTTGCCACATTAGCTTGTCCTCCAGATTTGCCAGAAATGACATGGATTCGGTTATTCGCGGTTAACTCGCTTATCAACATTGGTCAAGCATGGCAGCTTCTTTGGGATGCTACCAAGGAGGAATTATCACGGGTAGGGAAAATTAGGGTTGCCGCGATCTCACTGCAAAGTTGGTTTAATGATTTGCTCGAAACAAGTAAATTCGAACATACGGATAATGTAATCGTATTAATGTGGGAAGGATCGACTCCAATTCCAGAGCCTGCGACTAAAGGTATTAATATCCGTCCTATGATGCCGGAAGACTTGGAAGTAATTGAAGAAATTGATCACGATGCTTTCGGTTCAGTGTGGAAAAATTCCCTTGAATCATTGGAATTAGCTTTTGGACAAGCGTCCTTGGCCGATGTAGCTGAATATGGAGATGAAATCGTCGGATATCAATATAGTACCTCCAGCTCGATGGGAGGACATTTAGCTCGTTTAGCAGTTATAACGACTATGCAAGGGAAAGGGATAGGTTATTTATTGGTACATCAGTTATTGAGCCAGTTTAGCAAGCAAGGCATCAAACATGTGACGGTCAATACCCAGCAAAATAATGTTGCCTCACTGGGGTTGTATTCGAAAGCAGGTTTTACTGTCACCGGTGAATCTTACCGAGTCTATCTGCATAATCATAATCAATGAGGTGCAATTATGTCGCATTATGAATTTGAACGAATAGCGTTTGATGGATTGAGCTTATATTTTCAAGGTTGGCAAACAGAGCAAACTCAAAAGGCGATCATATCCCTGGTGCACGGGTTAGGGGAACATAGTGGACGATATACTCACTGGGCAGCTTTACTGAATCAGGTAGGGTATACTGTCTTGACATATGATTTACGGGGACATGGTAAGTCTGGGGGCAATAGAGGGCATATTTCCTCTTTCAATGAATATTTAAATGACACAGACTTGTTAGTAAAAGAAGCCGAAGATAGATTTCCTGGCATGCCTTACTTTTTATATGGACATAGCTTGGGAGCAATTATCACCAGTAACTATGTCTTACGTAGAAAACCTAAATTCGCAGGAGTGATTCTCACTGCATTAAGTAATAAGACCGCACTTCAGGAGCAAAAGGGAAAAGTTATGTTAGCGAAAGTGCTAGGATCATTATTGCCTAAGATGCTGATGTCAACTGGATTAGACCCATTAACGATTTCCAAAGACCCTGAAGTTGTTGCATTATATAAGAACGATCCAATGGTTCATCATCAAGCCTCCCTTGGATTTGCAAAAGGTTCAATGGATGCAATCGCGTGGGCTGATCAGCATGCAAGTGAGTGGACACTGCCAGTATTATTCATGCATGGTGAGAAGGACAAGCTCGGGTACGTTGAAGGAAGCAAGGAATTTGCGAGCAAGATTAAAGGTGATTGCACTTTAAAAATATGGCCAGGTTTGTTCCATGAAGTCCATAATGAACCTGAAAAACAACAGGTTTTCGACTATCTCCGGGAATGGCTTGATAAGCATTCAAACGCAAAATAGATATTATGAATACTGGACAAAGATAGGTTCTCATGAGACAATTCGTGCTTGATATTTTTTGTCAGGAGTTACATGCATGACCATAAGTAAAAGAGACGCGATTAAAGCCCAACGAACAAAGAAAAAACGCCAAAAACGGATGAATACCATATTATGGTTTGGAGGATTTATTGTCTTACTCATATTAATATTAATATCCCCAACGATCTATAATTCATTAAAACCTGCGGGCAGCTTTGACAGAATCACACCTGTTGCATATACCATGGAAAATGGTAAAGCTATCGGTAATCCTAATGCTAAAATTGTAATTCAGAATTATGAGGATTTCCAATGTCCATCTTGCAAGCTATATACCCTCAATGTTGAGAGACAGCTTTTGCAAAGTACATATATCTCCAGCGGTCAGATATATTACGAATACATGCAATCTCCTTTTATAGACTCCAATTCACTTACTAAAGAATCTCATCAGGCTGCAAATGCCAGCATGTGTGCCTTGGAACAAGGACGATTTTGGGACTATCATGACATTCTGTTCGCCAACCAGGGTGCGGTTGAGAATGGTGGGTCCTTTAACGATAAGCGCTTACAAGCATTTGCTGAATCACTCGGTATGGATATGACTTCGTTTAATAAATGCTTCAGTACCGACAAATATTCCACGGAAATCGAAGCAGAATATCAGAAGGGAAAGGCTGCGGGAGTCACAGGAACACCAACGATATTCCTAAATGGTACACTTGTTACACCAGGGTTTGTTCCGACATATGATGAAATAAAATCCGCAATCGATGCAGCTTTAGCAAGCGGCGGTTAAATCTAACCAGATTAACAAACAAAGAGAGCGTGAATATATCACGTTCACCTATTATTTACGATGAATTTCTATAAACCCACTTGACTATTCTTTAGCTATTGTAACGTGACCGCTTCCCGAAGTCTGATTTTCCAATAGCTCAAGCACAAAGCATAATGACGATAATCGGTTCATATAACGCAGCAATTCACGATTTTCGAGCTTTTTCAAGTGTATCAAATGGGTAATGTGGCGCTCAGCTCGTCGAACGATCGTGCGTGCCAAATCGATGGCGGCACCAGCTTTAGAATCACCAGGTAAGATAAATTCATCAGGGATAAATACCTTTGAGCTGATATCATCGATCTGGATTTCTAGCCAGTTAACACGGTCTTCATTAACTTCCCGGAAATGAAAAGCTTTATCAGGTGTTGCAGACACTTCTGACATCATGTGGTATAAATCTTTTTGAACGTCCATGAAGATGGATGATGTTTGTGGGGCATGGCTGAGTGTGCGTGCCAGAGCGATCGCAGCATTAGCTTCATCGATTGCACCGACGGTTTCTATTCGTTGATCATACTTTGGAGCTCTTCCCTTACCAAGGAGGCTGGTGTAACCATCATCACCTGTTTTGGTGTAAAATCTAGTCATCGGATAACCTTACCGGAAAGGAGTGGTTGTATGCAAATTCGATGTCAACATTGTCACCGTCCGTTTGGTCTAGATAAAGCTGTCGTTCATGCTGCGTTAGATCAACTAGCCAGTGAACATCAAGGGCATTATAATGTTCATTGCCCACATTGTGGAAAGGCAAATCAAGCTTCGCGTATTGAGCTTCAGCGTGCAGCTCCTGATTGGAAAGATACCGAGAAAAAAGTTAGCTAATCCGTGGGCTCAAAAAAGGTGCATTGAAGATTCAATACACCTTTATTTTTTAATGGATTAGAACAATACCATGGCGAGTTCTCTCCGGTATTGCTGAGAGAGAGGGTGGTTGCCACCAAGCACTTCAAACAAACCAAGCAGTACTTTTCTTACTTCATCATTTCGATAATGTTTATTTTGGCGAAGGATATCTATCATGCCATCCATTGCTGCGGGTAAATTTCCTCTTAGCGTCAGGCGCAACGCATTATGATAGGCTGCATCCAGGACATCATCACTATTACCGAGATTTGTTTTTTCCCTCCATAAAGCAACAAATAATGGACGGATATCCTCCATATGAGCGTACTCCTGGCTTGGAGGAAATTTATCTAAAATCTCACTGACTTCCGAAAAGTTACCTTGCATCAGGTTCGATTTTAATAATCCTAACAATCCTGCAGGATGGTTAGGTGACTTAGCCAGGAACTGACGGAATGAGTCGCCTGCTGAATGCCAATTCATGGCTTCCAATTGACTCTGACCTTTTTCAAGTAATAGATCGATTTGACTTGGAGCCAGGTTTCGGATGAACTCTTTCACACGCGGCTCAGGTTGCAGACCCAGGAATTCGGAAACAACCTGACCATCTCGAAATGCTTTTACGTTTGGGATGCTTCGTACGCTGAACCGAAGAGCTAGATTTGGATTATCATCGACATTTACCTTGGCCAGACGGAAGGCACCTTGGGCGTCTTCAGTAATTTTTTCCAACAGTGGAGTAAGCGTTTTACAAGGGTGACACCATTCTGCCCAGAAGTCAACGACTACTGGGATCTGGTTAGAATACGCGATCACTTCATATTCAAAATCTGATTCAGTTACAGTCTTTATATATTCAGATGCCATAAAAATCTAGTTTATTCGTCCTCTTGGGCAGTTGTTCCTGGTTGAGTCACTTCTAGTACTTCACCATGCACATTGATCTTTACACGAAACCCCATCATTCCCATATAAGCGCGACCCTCTTCCGGAATCCCAGTTTTAAGTACCGCTTCAAATTGCTGCTCCAAGTTCTTAAGCTGATTTTCGATCAATGCTTTTGAAAAGATGTCGGCTTGCCCGAGCATTTTAGCTGTTTGTTCTGCAAGCTCATCTTCGTGCCCTTCAATCATTTTACCCATCGTCATAAGTACCTGCCGATCCACAGATTCTGATGGAATATGACGATGAAAGCCAGCATCATTCACCACATAGCAGGGCTCATCGCCAACTGTGGTCACATCAACTGGTTGGTCAAATTCATCAAATATCAAACCTTGAAAAAGTGGTTGGTATGCCATAACCTTTACGCCTGTCGATGTTGGTGACCTTCAATGGTAGCGAGTAAAATGGCTGCAGCAAGCCCCAGGCGGCGGTCGAGATTTTTACCTGGATCCATTTGAAAATCAATTTCCAGCACATAGCGAAACAATTGAAATCGTTGTTTATAATCGGCAACGCGTTCTGTACCAAAATTGAGATCATAATTTTGGGGCATAAGCGTACCAAGTAAAATTCGACGGATTAATGCCCGGCTGAGCGAATCTTCCTTTAGGATTCCTAAGGATTTCTCTTGAGGATCAAATACTTCC
>JBAPSY010000371.1:0-7300 GCA_049281855.1 Anaerolineales bacterium | reverse complement strand
GGACCACGCGATGCTGCTTTGGTAATATCCCAATTAGAAACCACACCCACCAGATCATTCCTAGGATTGATCACTGCCAGGATGGGGCAACCTGTTTCAACGAAAAGACGAGCTGCTTCTTGCAGTGTGCTCGTAGCTTGAATAGTAATTATCGACTCCATAATATCTGAAGCTTTACGGTCTTTCTCACGTGATGTGATCCGGCTGATGCTAATGCTTTCAGCGGCCTCACATGGCAACATATCTGGGTCGGAAATCAAGAAATCGATTAGCTCGTGCATATTTCGCTTTATAACTTCATCACGGGCTTTTTCAGCAGCTTTAAGGCGTTTTTCTGCCAACAGCTCGAAATCTTGAGCATGCAGCGTTAACCACTTAGTAACGCCCTCAAGATCACCCAAGATATTCTCTGGGATTCGTAAGTGATCCGGGGTTTTGATTAATTGCTCCTGGGCAGCAAATATAACCCCACCTGAGTTCACCAAATAATCCGTCACGATGAGTATCCCTCGTTGACGGTAGACTTCTCGTTCCATTCGGGAGCGGGCATATTTTCGTTCTGGGTCTGGCGAATAGGTATTTGCTCCTTCGATGATTAATCCCCATGAACCCATATGGTTAGTGGTCATAGACGGATTGGTCGCATTGGTAATATCCAAATAATTCGCGATTGGTGCAGCTGGAATGAAACAAAATGCTGATTCACGAAGTAAATCTTCTGGGTAACTTGAATACTTAGTGGATAGTTTTTCTATTGGCAGGTCGAGTAATTTATCCTGGAAATAACCCTTCGTCACAACACCTTTACTTAACCAGTCCTTGAATAATATCTCGACTGGAAGACCGGTATGATCGAAAAGGTATCCAGAGATATCACTTATTCCAACAATGCGGGCTTCAGGTATACGCTGCTTGAGCGCTTTTGCTGCATGTGCTCCAACCGCCCCAAAACCTTGGATCAATATAGTTATCTCAACTTTTTCTGGAATTGGAGCAAGCGAGAATTGCGCCAAGCTGTGCAAGCGAGGCATTTCATTCAGTAACGATTCCAGGGCAATAGCTAGTCCACCACCTGCAGCACCAAGCTGGTCAATCCGATTGCCTCCCATTTCAACTGGTTTTGATAACGCATTATCCAGTCCGTTCATCACTGCGATAATTTTCATATCAGCATCATTCGTACCGACGTCCGGTCCAGGTAAATAAATATCTCTATATCGAAAAAGCAGGCGCGCAAATCGCTTAACTATTTCTTGATGAATCTTCCCTGATAAATTCGGGTCTGCGATAATGCCTGCTTTTCCGCCTCCAAAAGGCAGATTTGCCGCTGCGTTTTTTAGAGTCATCCCCCGTGCTAGATTATAGATCGTACTAGGGGATAGATCAGGCAGCATGCGGATTCCACCCATCGAAGGGCGTCCCATCGCCAGGTTATCCACGACGAGATAACCACCCACCTCCAGGTCAGCATCTTCGTCCCACATGCAGGACAATACTTTCGGACCCAAACTATCTACTTCAATCCCAAGCCTTCCCAAACGATCCACATCCAATGGACCGAACTCCAAGAAACACATGCCATCCTCGCATACGAGGCGATTATTCCAGGTTTGTTCGGGAATTTGCGACTTGAGGAAAGACTCCATTTGTTTTGGAATCATATGACATCCTATTTATGTAAATTCTGGGCGGCTATAAAAGATAATCCGTTCTGTGTAAGAGCATATGCGGTGCGATTTGAAGCCTCAAATTTATCCATGAAATTTATTTGCAGGTTTTCCCAATCACCAGATTCGATCACTTCACTTTTGTCGCGGAAGTAATCAAGAATATCCGATGGGTGTGACCGAGTCTGATCAATTTCTGGATCGCCACCTTCGTGTTTAGCGGAAATATTCGCCACATGATCAGCTAATTCAATTAACTCATCCCGGCGATTATACGGTTGCCGTACAATGTTCTTCCATGTTTCAGTGATATGGTGTTCAAATCTCACTACATCTTCAAAGCCTAATTGCTTTCGGAATTGTGCAGTAATTTCAAGGGTTTCGTTATTGACTGAATTACTCCAGTTGAAGCCAATTAACGGTGATGTGCCATCATCGCGAGAGAAAAGCTTGGCACCAATCAGAGTCCATAAACCTGCATACGGATTATCATTCCCCATAAAGACTGAAATTTTAAATTCGATATTTACCCCAATACGATATAAGAAATACCCCAATAAAACCGTACCTGGATTGATATTCAAAACTTGACGAACACCATAGTTCGTATAGTAATATAAGAATTCATCCAACCATTTCAAGGGATAATGATTTGGTTGTCCAACGCCGCCAAAATACCCCGTGATTGTTGCTGGTCCACCCAAATGGATGTTTGATCCATCCGTTCCCTTGGTGTCGAGTGTTTCTACATAGGAAGCCCCAATGATATTCATAGCTGCCGCAATCGCTGGTAGATCTCCATCCAATTCTTGTTCTTTCATTTTGCGGACTTTGATGAACCGTCCTGGCATCAACAGCTGTTCATCAATTGCTTTTTGTGCGATTGCTCTAATCCAGGGGAAGTATTGGTAAGCGCTTACCTCCAGTGTTACTGCGAAGTCATCTTTAAATTCTTTTATTTTGGATTTTTCTCCCAATACTTTCTTGCGATAATCAGCTACGCTGATAAATGCTGAGTTGTCACGTTGTTTCTCGAGCCATTTAAGATCATTGATATACTCAGGCTTGGTTTTTTCTACCTGTTTTAGCAAGTTATCAAGCTGACCAGCTTCATCGGCTTTACGATTAATTTCTTCCGCTGTCCCATATTTATCGACAACCTTAAGAAAATCATTGATTACTGTCATATCCGGATCCAATAAAAGTGAATTCAGAGCATCGAGCCGTGAAGGATCTATCCTTAGCAACTGACGAATTTTCTCATCCATTTTGGTATCTCTCCTGATCAGAAAACTTGATGTTAGAAACTGACATTATTCTAAGGTATTATTTTTATCTCTATTATTTTGCCTGCAAATTTCGTCTAATCAACCGTCAAGGTTTTGCTCAGATTTTGAGGATAATCTGGGTCGAATCCACGTGAGACGCTAAGGTGATATGCGAGTAACTGCAATGGGATGATTGAGAGAATGGGGTTATAAATCGGACCTGTTCTGGGCACAAT
This sequence comes from Anaerolineales bacterium, assembly GCA_049281855.1. Lineage (GTDB taxonomy): Bacteria > Chloroflexota > Anaerolineae > Anaerolineales > UBA4823 > FEB-25. Next base: position 4,129 of record JBAPSY010000371.1, on the reverse strand, counting down.
GATGAAATCACTTGCATTGGACTGCAGCCGACTATCTTCTTCACCAATGACAATTGTCCTGGCTCCCCGACAGGAAACCTCATTAATCCCACTAACGATCAGCGAAACATCTTCAGGACCAGCAATGAATATAATCGGATATCCATTCCTGACTGCAGCCAATGGACCGTGTTTAAATTCAGTTGACAATAATCCTTCTGAGTGAATATCTGTGACTTCTTTTAGCTTCAATGCTCCTTCGAGTGCAATCGGATATGTTGCTCCATAACCTAAGCAATACATATCTTTCCACGAATCAAATATACTTACCAGGCGTGTCATCTGCTTTTCGGAGGATGTAATTGTTCGCTCTATTAGTTCGGGTAATATACTCAATTCTGATGTCGAACGATTACCCATTTTTAATGCCAGATATAGAAATGAAATAACCTGGTTGATATAGGTTTTTGTTGCTGGAACACTGATCTCATAACCGCAAGTTATGGGAAGATAAAGATCAGTGGTTTTAGTAAGAGTCGAGCCAATAACATTGACCAATCCTAATGTCTGTGCTCCTTTGCATTTAGCAACTGAAAGGGCATTTAGCACATCTTTTGTCTCGCCACTTTGGCTGACGAAAACACCCACATCCTCTGGGGTTAAAGTTGCTCCATATTGGGATATAAATTGAGGTGCCAATACGGGAATGGCAGGCTTTCCAGCTAAATTCGCCATGTAAACCGAACCCAAAATGCACGCGTGATAACTCGTTCCACACCCAATCAGGTATAGGTTACGCGCATTTGATATGCGTTCAACCATGGGTAATACACTTGAAGAGTTATCTAACAGATGAATCAGCTCGCGCGAAACGTGAGACTGTTCATGGATCTCTTTGAGCATAAAATGAGCATATCCGCCTTTTTGGGCTACATCCATACTTTCAGTTATGAATTCAAACCCACGCTCGATTAATGAACCATCTTTTACACTGCGCAGCTCAATTTTGTCATGTTGAAGGATAACAATTTCACCATCTTCGATATGTAAAACCTGTCGGGTGATCGGTAAGATGGATGGCAGATCAGATGACACACATGTCGCGTTTTTAGTCATTCCTGCAACCAAGCCTGAGCCCTTTTTAAACGCGTATAACTTTTCTTCTCCAACCAATCCGATTACAAACGAATAATCACCCAATAAATCATTAAAGGCGCTTCTGATAGCCTCGATGATATCGAAACCTTTATTTATATAGCGTTCAACTGCATGAACGCAAGTTTCGCCATCATTTTCAGAGCGTACTATCATCCCCTCTTTGATAAATTGTTGACGCAGCTCAAGATTGTTGACTACATTCCCGTTATGTGCACCCACCATGATCCCTTTTGAATCGAGATGCGGTTGGGAATTCGCCTGGGAAGGAGCACCAAAGGTTGCCCAACGGAGCTGAATAATTCCCCGGCTACCAATCATTTCGCTGAAATTCAGGCGCGGAGCAACTTCATCAACTTTACCAACGTCTTTTCTTAACTCGATATGTCCGTCTTTGGTTATCGTAGCACAACCAACAGAATCATAACCCCGATAAGATAACTTTTTTGCTGCATCTATTAAAATAGGTCCCAATAGTTGTTCTTCTTCAGTAATTATGCCAAATATCCCACACATAATAATCCCTTATATTTTTATCAGTATATCAGATAAACGATAACCAATAATCAACCATGGTGTTAGGTTAATTCCTGTAATTGGATGAAAATTTACTACTACTTAATGGGGTTAAAAAGAAAATGCCGGCATCCGTTAGAACGAACACAGGCATTCCTTATGTAATTCTGGTTAAATGCTAAGCTTTAACAATGCAATCTACCGGACAGACCGAGATACACTGTTGGGTATCAAAATGACCAACACATTCAACGCAAGTATCAGCATTGATTACATAAATGGTATCACCTTCGCTGATTGATTCTGTTGGGCATTCTGGAATGCACGCTCCACATGAGATGCATTCTTCAGTGATTTTCATCGCCATAGTTATTTTCTCCTTCTTTGGTTTGAAATCAGGTATTTTACCTACTATATCAAAATACTCTGTATAGATTACTAAAACTCGTCAGATGCGTCAAATGACGAATATCATGTATTCTAATGATGGATGTGACGCTATAGAAAGATAAACAAGGAGGTTGAGATAATCTCTCTTACCAATATTTTGCAGCTAGTTTAGCGTTTCTAACGATTCACTTTTCATTATGCTTATCGGGCTTCTTGTTTTTTAAGTCACTCCCACGCATAATCGTATTTTTACCATACCGATCCCGCAGTACATCCACAGCGGTTAATAGTTTGGAATCTTTTTTATTTGGCGTATCCCATAGACTTAATTGCTTTTCCGGTCTGGAGAATTGAGTCACCCCCACTCCCAACAAACGTACTGGTTTTCCTTTTTTCCAGGTATTATTAAAGAGATCTTTCACTGAAGCATATATTTCTCGATCGTCATTGGTTGGATAAGATAAAGTTTCCTGTCTTGTGTGGGTGGTGAAATCTTGCCACCGCAGTTTAAGTTTGACCGTGGTTCCTTTGAGATTTTTCTTTCTTAATCGACGCCCTACACTCTCAGAAAGACTGTGTAAGGTATCATAAAGGACTTGAATGTCTGTCACATCCCGTGAGAAAGTAGTTTCATTACTTACAGATTTAATCTCATGACTGGTGTGTATTGGGCTTTTATCTATACCGATTGCTCTTTGTTCAAGTTCTTCTCCGAATTTGCCGAGAAGCTTGATTAAGTCCTGTTTTGGCATCCGAGTTATGTCACCAATAGTATGGATACCCAGTTCGTTCAAACGCTCAGCAGTTTTTGGGCCAATCCCCCACAAGGCGTAGGTCGGAAGTGGTGCAAGAAAATCAGCCTCTTGACCAGGAACAACGACTTTGATTGCCTGAGGTGAATGGGCTGAACGATGGGTTGCTTTACCAACATCTGTAGCAATTTTGGCAACCAATTTATTCGTTGCTACACCAATCGAGCAAGGAAGATTAAAGTGATCCAGAATATATTTTTGAATGGTTTTTGCCAAGTTTTCACCAGTTTCTGGAAGATCACTTAAATCCAGGAAGGCTTCATCAATGGATACTTGTTCGATCAAAGGTGTCAGGTTGCTGAGGTAATCCATCACCTGATTGGAGATTTTTCCATAGTCACCGTGCCTTCCAGACACAATGATCAATTCGGGGCACAACTTAATCGCTCGTGCCATTGGCATTGCTGAGTGAATCCCAAACATGCGGGCGGCGTATGAACATGATGCGACGACACCGCGTTGGTCCGGACGGCCTCCGACTGCGAAAGGTTTTCCCTGTAAAGAAGGGTCGTTATTTTCCTCAACAGAACAAAAGAATGCATCCAAATCTATGTGGAGTATTTTTCTGTACATTTATTCGTATTTTAATGCGGTTACTGGAACCATTGTTGCCGCGCGTAAAGCGGGATATAAACCTGAGAGAAGGCCAATTAGTGTGGAAAATATGAGTGCGAAGATAGGTAACCAAAGGGGTGTAAATACTGCAGTGCTAGGGGGTGGTCCACCTTGCTGTGCAGATTGGCCAGCAAGATAGGATAAGGCAAGGACATTAATCACCTGTCCTGCACTCCAGCCCAGTAGCACACCACCTAAACCACCAATAAAGCCTATCCCTGATGCTTCACCTAAAAAGATGGTCAATACATCCCGATTGGTCGCTCCAACAGCTTTCATTAAACCTATCTCACGCGTTCTTTCCAATATTGCCATAGCCATTGTATTGGCGATCCCAATAGCCGCTACAAGAAGTGCAATTGCTCCAACTCCGCCAAAAATCACTTGGAGGATGAGAAAGAAGCTATTAATGCCTTGTACATAGGATTGGGGAGTATAGGCTTGATAACCAAATTGCGTAATTTGGTCACTGATATCCAATACCTGATCCACATTGTCAACATTTACAACAACCTGATTATAACCATCACGGTTGCGATTAATCCGCCTACCCATCATCCACTCATTAAATAAAGTGACGTCATCCAACGACATGTATACCGAATAATCTGCTTCCCCCCGCGATTCCTGAAATTGACCCACTATCCGGAGAGGTACTGATT
>JBAPSY010000370.1:0-1701 GCA_049281855.1 Anaerolineales bacterium | reverse complement strand
TCAATGGTGTCTATGTAATTGACTGATATATCAGTAGCAGTCTGAAATAGTCGTTTGTTAATATTGAGTTGAGTACTCCGACCAACAAAGAGTAGCGGGTAGGTAATTAGCAATAATAAAAGCTGCTTCGTAAATACACACAGTGTACACATTCTCCTCCTTCTCAATGTATCTTACTTGAATCATAAATACCGCTTCGCCGAAATCCACACCAGGAGGGAAAAGGATCATTCTTTAAGAAGGCTATGAGAATAAGATCAAAATGAATCAAATATATATCTGAGATTATGATTTTTCCATCCGAGAAATGAATGGGAGATATGATTTATAATCCATTCTAGAATTATACATTAGGCAAGATTTCTTCAAGTTATTAGAACTGTAAGCTAATGTTTGTTGCTGATGATGTTTACATGTGCTATACTCAAATACTAATCATTCGAAAAGTGGTAGCCGGGATTTAGGAGTCGGGTCTATGAATTTGCCTAGTAAAACTCAAGATCAAGAGGAACTCAATAGTTGGGAAATGCTAAAACAGGATTGTAAAAACGAGCTGGAGCAAACAAAGAAGGAACTAAGGGAAATTATCACTTTATTTGAGCAAAGTCAGCTTGAAGTCACCAGAACTCAGCAGAAGAATGCATCGATTTCTGCTCATCTGCAACAAATCCAAGCTCAAATTGAGACAGCCTCAAAAGCAGATATTCGAATGGCTTATGATGCTGCTTTAGATGCCCAACAAAGACTCTTTGTTATGCGAGGGCAGATTGATAAACTACAAAGTGATCATTCTCATACCGAACACTATATAGGCATATTGGAACGCGTTAATCAGGCGCTAGAATCTGGCGCAATTGATAATAATGGATCCAAGAAGGATCAAATTGCCCTGGCAAAATCAGTTGAAATGATCATTCAAGCCCAAGAAGCAGAACGGGCTCGACTTGCACGTAAAATGCATGATGGTCCAGCCCAAGCACTATCAAATTTTATCCTACAAACTGAGATTGCGATGCGGTTATTCGATATCGATCAGGGGAAAGCAAATGAGGAACTTACTGGCGTAAAAACAACTGCATCATCTACTTTTCAAAAGGTACGAGATTTTATATTTGAATTACGCCCCATGATGTTAGATGACTTGGGATTAGTACCAACTATATCTCGGTATACGGAGACATTCAAAGAGCAATCAGGCATCGAGGTGCGATTAATATCTACTGGAATGGAACAAAGGTTTGAATCATATCTTGAGGTAATGGTGTTTCGGGCTATCCAGGAATTGTTAAGCAATATCGCTCTTCACAGCCAAGCTACCCAAGTGATCATTCAAATGGATTCATCCACAACAGGATTACGGGTTAGTATCGAAGATAACGGTAAGGGTTTTGACATTGAAAAAGTACAAGAAAAAGGTAGCATGGGGCTTAAAGTAATCCGAGACCGAGTTCAAATGCTAGGGGGAAGTATGGAAGTTCATAGTACAGTCGGTCATGGTACACATATATTATTTCAAATACCATCCATAAATGCGGTTGCCTTTGCATAACTGTTAGGCGGCAATCAGCGATAGCTATTGATTATTTTGGAGAAATTTTGTATAATGATGTTGACTTTGGATAAACCAGAGAAACTATTAAGGGAAGGAGGTGAAACTTATGTTGTTCTCGCCTAAGGAAAAGGGTCAGGGTATGGTTGAAT
>JBAPSY010000369.1:0-17636 GCA_049281855.1 Anaerolineales bacterium | reverse complement strand
TGGATGTGCGCTGGATCGGCTTTTTTATGACCCTGGATAATATTGCCGCCTTGTTGATCCAACCACCCGTCGGTGCCTGGTCTGACCGGCTACGCACCCCAATTGGGCGGCGCATGCCATTTATCCTGATTGGCGCCCCGATTGGTGCCATCGCTTTTGGATTCATTCCAGTAGCTGCCCTTCTGCCATTGTTTGTCACCTGCACGTCAACCTTGTTATTGAGCATGGCTTTCTGGCGCACACCAGCCATTGCCTTAATGCCCGATATCACCCCTTCGCAGTACCGCTCACAAGCCAACGGGATCATCAACCTGATGGGCGGGGTTGGAGCTATTCTGTCCTTCCTGGTGGGTGCCCGTTTGTATGAGCTTAACCCGGCGTATCCATTTTGGATGGGGTCAGTGCTGGTGATTGTGGCGGGGTTGCTTGTCTTTGCATTCATCAAGGAGCCCAAGGAATTTGCCTCGAGCGACCAACCGCCAAGCATGTGGAAAAGCCTCGTGGAAGTGGTTGGGGATACGGACAAGAGTGCTCTACGTATTCTGCTAGCTATTTTCTTCTGGTTCCTGGGTTATACCGCCATTGAGGCATTTTTCAACCTGTATGCCATCAATCATTTGGGAATAACTGAAGCCAATGGCACACGCTTGCTTGGAGAGCTGTCGTTTATTTTTGTGATCTTCGCAATCCCCGCTGGATATATTGGCAGCCGCTTCGGGCGGCGCCGGACGATCATTACTGGCATCATTGTGATGGGTCTGGTGCTGCTGGCGATTTATTTTCTGCCACCTGCGACTTTGCTTAAACCATTATCTGCTCTACCATTGTTGGGGATTGTACCCGCAGCAGGCGCTAAAGCTGTTTTGGTGGTATTAGGTGCTTTGATGATGGTGGCTGGTGCCGGTTGGGCATTGATCAATATTAACTCTCTGCCTATGGTAGTGGACATGACTGATGCAACCCGCCTGGGTACATTTACAGGTCTTTATTACCTGTTTTCCACACTTTCCGCAATCGTCGGACCGAACAGTAATGGTTGGATCATCAGTCTGACAGGTAACAATTACAACTCGATCATGATCGTTGCTCCAATTTTTATGCTAGTGGCAATGGCAATGATGTGGGGTGTGAAGCGAGGTGAAGCGGTGAAGTGATGCAGTGATGTGTACCTAGATGATGCAATCGTGGTGGACTTGGGTTAAGTTTCCTTACCCGGTCACGGGAAAGAATTAATAGATATGGAAATTTTATATCAGGACGATGCCCTGCTGGTGGTAAATAAACCAGCAGGGCTTTCCACCCTGCCGGATGGTTATAATCCCTCCCTGCCGCATATTAAAAGTGTGTTGGAACAGCAAGCGGGACCATTATGGATCGTCCACCGCCTGGATAAAGAGACCAGCGGGGTTCTGCTTTTAGCCCGCTCAGCGGAAGCCCACCGTTCACTCAATACACAATTTGAGAAGCATCTGGTATCCAAGGTGTACCACGCCCTCGTGGTGGGGACCCCCGAGTGGCAGGAGAAAACCATCCGCTTACCTTTACGCCCGAACGGTGACCGTCAGCATCGCACTGTTATTGACCTGCAAGCTGGAAAACCTGCCGTCACCCACCTGAAGGTTCTGGAACGCTTCGGTCAGTATAGCCTGGTGGAAGCGATTCCCGAAACAGGCCGCACACATCAAATCCGCGCCCACCTATCTGCTTTGGGCCTGTCCATCGCAGGGGATAAATTATATGGTAAGAGAATTAATCCTCGAGTAGGGGAGAAAGCACGCAGATTCCAACAAGGCCATGACCCATTGATAAGCTTGACTGATAGAATGGGGTTACATGCCAGGTCCCTTGAGATTAATCACCCCCTCACTGAAGAGAGGCAGAAATTCACCGCACCTTATCCTGCAGAGATTGTGGCCATATTACAGCAATTGCGTTCAATAGCCTTCTATGGGTAATGCCTAATATGCATTAATTCGATGAAGTTACCTGAATTTATCCATTAGCTAAGGCATCTCTTTCCTTCTCAAATGTTACGTGGCATGTTATAATCCACGACCTCGCCGCCCCTGGCGGCTTTGTGTTGAAATAAAGCGATTATTTGCAATTTTTAGAGAGGTGGATCATCGTGAACGATCTTATGAAATCTGTTGAGGAACCTGAAAATCCCAATATCCCCGAGTTACGACCTGGTGATATGGTAAATGTGCATCTTCGCATCAAGGAAGGCAATACCGAGCGTATTCAGGAATTCAGAGGTACGATCATCAGCCGGAGAGGCCGTGGTAATGATGCCAGCTTTACTGTCCGTCGGATTGCCAGCAACGGCATCGGTGTCGAACGCACGTTTCTCACCCGCTCACCACGCTTGGAGAAAGTGATCGTTCAGCGGCACTCCCAGGTGCGCAGAGCAAAGCTTTATCATTTGCGTGAGCGAACGGGGAAAAACGCTCGTCTCAAGCAAAAATTTACTGCTTAATAATGCTTCAGTCGTATTTATCAGGGTGCAGCCTCGATAGCTGCACCCTTTCTTTTTAACGTATAATGGTACTCGAAACCATTATTCATGATCCTAAAATAATTGTTGATATATCCCCCGGAGGAATAATGCTTCGTGCTCTCTACTATATAGGGAATGGAGATCTGCTAACCGAAATTAGTCCAGATGGGTTTGCTGCCGCCCTCCAGAATAATTTGGGCGTTCTATGGGTTGACTTTGGTGGTGAGGATCCCGAGCCCACGGAAGATATCCTATTACATACTTTTGGCTTTCACCCCCTGGCAATTGATGATGCTTTGCACGAAACACATGTACCCAAAGTGGATGATTGGGAGCAGTATCTTTATATCGCCATGCACGCCATCAGTTTCACCAGCGGCGAGGAGGATATTGAAGCCATTGAATTGGATGTCTTCCTGGGTCAAAATTATATCGTCACTCACCATGATTTTCCCATCCAAGCCCTAGACCGGGTTTGGGACACGTGTACTAAGGATGCGCGCCATTTTAAACGCGGTGCTGATCACGTGTTGTATAAATTAACCGACGAGCTGATCGTCGACTATATGCAGGTCGTAGAAAACCTTGATGAAGAGATCGAATTGGTTGAAGGCGAGGTGCTTGGCAAACCTTCTGCGGAGATGGTGCAGAAGATTTTTACCCTAAAACGCGCCACCCTCCACCTGCGCCGAGTATTATCTCCCTTGCGTGAGGTGCTGAATAAGCTGGCGCGCGACGATTATGCCGTCATCGATGCCAAAGACCGGGTTTATTTCCGTGATATTTATGACCATTTGGTCCGCTTGCATGATATCTCAGAAAGCCTACGCGACCTGGTTGGTGGGGTGCTGGATACCTATCTCTCCGTGATCAACAATCGTATGAACGAGATCATGAAAACCCTGACCTTAATCACCACCTTGTTCATGCCCATTTCATTCGTAGCCGGTTTCTTTGGGATGAATTTCTTCCAACCGGTCGCTCGTGAACTAATCCCCTGGACGAACAACCCTGCTTTTATATTGATGCTCATTGTGGTCGTGGGCACACCTATGGGGATGTTTCTCTGGATGAGACGGCGCAATTGGATGTAGTTGGGGATTGTATCTCCTCCAGATGGAGGGAATGATGAATCTAAGTAACAGTGCACTAAAAGTCCAACAAGCTTTGAATGCCAGTGGCATTTCACTTGAGGTGATTGAGCTGCCCGATTCAACTCGGACGTCGCTGGAGGCCGCTCATGCCTTAGGGTGTCAGGTGGGGCAAATTGCCAAATCGATCATTTTCCAGGCTCTCCCAAGCCATCGTCCGGTCTTGGTCATTGCCAGCGGACCGAACCGGGTGAACGAAAAGGTCATTGCAGAGCTTATCAGGGAGGCGATCGGAAAAGCGGATGCAGATTTCGTCCGCCAACGCACCGGTTTTGTAATCGGGGGTGTTCCTCCGCTGGGTCATACAGAGCGTCTGGAAACCTTCATTGACCAGGACCTGCTGCAGTACCCGGAAATTTGGGCTGCAGCCGGCACTCCTCATGCCGTCTTCCGTTTGACGCCCAATGACTTGCTGCGGATAACCTGCGGTTTGGTTATTCAGGTTACAGGATAGGAGCTTGACATGTTCCATGTAGGATTGGAAAATAATGCCGAGGGACGTTCTCAGGTATGGCTGTTGGGTCACCCGGGCTGTTTTGCTTATGGTGTGGATGGCTCGGCAGCAATGGAAGCAGTCCCACAAGCTATCCGGTATTATCGTGAGTGGCTAGCTGCACATGCCTCCGGTAGTTGGTTGGTAGGAGACGCCACTGAATATCGATTGGAAGAAACCTGGGAGTGTTACTCGATCAACTCAGATTATGAGCTAGTTCAGGTCGGATACGAAGTAAATGCCTGGTTCCGGCATGATTGGATCCCATTGAGCGGGGAAGATATCCAGCGCGGCCTGCTGCTACTTAGCTGGGGGCGGGAGGAATTGTTGAAGCTGGTAAAACCTTTGGATGTACAAACCCTGGATCGCACTTACCCAAAGGAACGTTGGAGCATTGCCGGCATCCTCAAGCACATTGGGGGTGCTGAGTGGTGGTACCTTGACCGGCTTGGACTTTCTTTCGCTCGCAAGGATGTTCCCGAGGAACCTTTTACGAGATTGGAGAAAGTGCGATCAACCTTGACTGAAGTTCTACCGGGTCTGGCTGGTTCCACAAAGGTGGTTGGCATCGATGGTGAGTTTTGGAGTCCGCGCAAGCTACTGCGCCGGGCAGTCTGGCACGAGTATGACCATATCGCCCACATTCGCAAGCTGTTATGAAGAGTTACGATTATGCTCACCGCTTTGGGGTCCGGCAAATCACCTGGAATGATTTCGCCAGCCTGGCAGTCCGCCTTGCGGAGCTCCTGGAGCCATTTCAACCGCAAGTGATTCTGGGGGTTGCCCGGGCAGGCTTATTCCCGGCCACTGCGGTAGCTTGCAGCCTGCGCTGTGAATTGCTCCCCATCCGCCTCACGCGTCGCCTGAATGATGAGGTCATTTATGACCAACCCATATGGAAAGTACCCGTCCCGCAGGAGGTGTCCGGGAAGATTGTGGCAGCGGTCGATGACATCGCCGATACTGGTCAGACCTTGGCCATGGTTGCAGATAGCGCCACCGCATTAGGCGCGGTACAGGTGGTTACTGCCAGTCTGGTTAGCCATTCCTGGGCTGACCCATTTCCCCAGGTTTCAGCTCTGGTAAGTGATGAGTTCGTGATTTTCCCTTGGGGCGAGCAGGTGCTCATTGATGGGAAATGGGTCACGCACCCAGAGATTATTGCCGGCTTAAAAGCCCAAACCGGAAGTTCCCAGGTTTAATGCTATAATATTTATCCTTATTGGTACCAATGGATGAAATATGGCCCTAGATCGCTACGGACGACGAATTCACTATCTACGCATAAGCCTGACTGATCACTGCAATTTGCGTTGTTTGTATTGTATGCCAGAAGAGATGGTTTTCCGGCCTTCTGCTGAGCTGATGCAGGATGACGAAATCCTCACTTTGGTCCGTTTATTTGTCAGCCTGGGATTCGATAAAATCCGCCTGACTGGGGGTGAGCCGACTATCCGTGCTCAGGTAGTCAACCTGGTACAGCAAATCGCCAGCACACCCGGAGTGAATACGCTGACCATGACTACCAATGGGGTCCTGCTCCCACGGTTGGCACGCCCGTTGGCACAAGCTGGTTTACAGCGGGTTAACATCAGCCTGGATACCTTGAATCCGGATAAATTTCAGACCTTGACTCGTTGGGGTTCATTGGAAGACGTCTGGTCTGGCATTCATGCCGCAGAAGATGCAGGACTCACACCCATTAAGATCAATGCTGTGGTGGTGCGCGGTTACAACGAGCCGGATATGGCAGATCTGGCACGCCTCACTTTGGAGCATCCCTGGCAAGTCCGCTTTATCGAGATGATGCCATTTGGGGGAAACAATGATTTTCAGACGGGTCAATTGGTGCCAGCCCCAGAAATGCGCGCATACATCGAGTCTAATCTCGGAGCATTGGATCCCGTCAACGGTGGCGGGTTGGATGGAGAAGCCCGCATATTCCGATTGCCTGGAGCCCGTGGAGACATTGGATTTATCTCTTCAGTCAGCTCGCCGTTTTGCCACTCATGCACGCGTGCACGTCTGACTGCGGATGGCCGTTTGCGCCTTTGCCTGCTACGTGAAGGTGAAGTGGATTTGCTCACTCCCCTGCGCGCTGGCGTGACCATGGGGGACCTGCGACACCTGATCATAGATGGACTCTGGAATAAACCCTGGGGGCACGGTTTGGCAGACGGTGTTATCCCCCTCAATCGCGAGATGAGCGAAATTGGTGGTTAGCTGACCATTGTCAGGTAATTAGCAGCCAAAGTCCTGTTGCTACGATTGCCCCCATTATAGAACAAGCAAAATTCACCATTTCATTGTTGAACCAGAACCATCCGCGCACCTGGCTGGTTGGGCTGCCGCAAGTGTGCATGGGGTGTCGTTCAGTCTCCTTGTTGCACGTGGGGCACCAGTAAATTGCTTGCACCGTGGCACCCAATACAGAATCAAACATAGATCCCACCAGGCCTCCCAGGATGATGATGCCTAGGCGAGGAAGCCAACCTTGGACTCCAGTGAAGGTTACCGCGCCAATCCCAATCAATCCAGCTCCGCCCATGGCTGCCATTATTCCGGCGAAAGTAATGCCTCCAGATGTGCCCCGCTCGACTTTCTGACCTGTGGTGATCATGCGGGGCGGGATTAGGCTCAGCACACCCAGCTCGGTTGACCAGGTGTCAGCATTCACGGCTGCCATGGCACCCGCAAACGCCAACCATAGCCACTCGCGGTGCGGTGGAATACTATAACCAACCGCCAATACTGCCCCCAAGCCTCCATTTGCCAGCACCTGTCCCCAATCACGCCGGTTGCCTTTTGAAAATATCTCTGCCAGGTTGGCTTTACGCTTACTGAATGCACGCGACAAAGCACTGGAAGAGATAAAAAAAGTTAACAGAAGGATTGCCCAGGGAAACCCGCCCAAGCCAAAGATCAGTCCACCGGTCAACACCGCAGCCCAGGCTCCACTACTGGAGAGCGACCCGACTCGCCATGCGACTACAGCAATGAGAATTGCCATTAAGAAACCAATCAATATCGGCATATCAAACGATTATTTGCTGATGCTATGTCACCCGAAGGATAAAGTATACCGCACTAGAAAACAGCAAACTGGTAAGTGAAGAACTTGCCCACATCAAATATCCCAGAGATTGTGTATCTGCCCTGCGGTAGAAGAATAACCCCAACAGCAAATCAGCGATGAAGAAAAAGGTGTTTAATACCGGGAGAAGCAAAAGGCGGATCCCAGGCACAAGCTCGACCGGAGAGCCATCAGCATTCAACCGTAGAGCGGTCATTGGGTGGTTAGGTATGCTCAAGCTGACCCATACAATCAGCCCTAACGCCAGGATTGCGCTCGTGATAAGCAATATGCGAGCCGGGCGATCTGCCCATGAGCGTGCCAGCAGGAAGGTGGGGTAATCGGATATGGATTGGATGGGTGCCAGCGAGCCAAATTCTGATAGCCTGCGATAGGTTCGCAGGAACTCAGTTTCATTGGCGGGTGAGATGGCAAATATCCGGTCGGGGGTGACGATCAAGACCAACTTTGTGTCACGCGCAGCCAGGAATTCCACGGGCTTTCCATCAGCCTGTGTTTGAACTCCGACTACTGCTCCAGGGATGCGGAAGAATGGTTTGGAGAAAGCTATCTTATTTTGATCAGCTGAACCGACCCAATTGACCAGGTTGATCGGTATTTCCTCACGCCGTAGCCCCCAATGGATGCTTATGCCGTCGCGTGCCAAAACATATCTTGCCCGCTGGAGGGCGTAGATCCGGTATATGAGACCTGGTATGAATCCGATAGCTAATAGAGCAACCAGCAGGTAAAGAAGAAAGGTAGGGCCACTCGCTGCAAGCGAAGCTTTCCAAAGCCCAAATGTGCCAATTGCTGCCAGGAGTAGTACAGCTATGCCATGGAAAATCATCCCAATCTGTCGGGGTGGACGAAAAATAAATACCTCTCTCACGAGAGGTATTATAGTCGAGTTTAGTTTCAGCGGATGTTAAGCCCGCTGGGGTGATGTGGTAGGTCTTATTTGATGGCGTATGTCACGCTGACGGATACTGTCAGGGTAAGCTGTCCTGGCGAAACGGGCACACTTCCTCCACCACCACCTACGCCTGCTGCTTTGGTGTCATAATAAATAGGTGATGGGGAACTGCTGTAATAGCTGATGGACTGCACATCACTGAGCTTCGCTCCAGATGCTTTAGCAAGTTGTTCTGCCTGTGACTTGGCATCTACCATGGCCTGGTCTCGGCCTGTTGCCAATGCTGACTCCTTATCCTGCACGTCGAAATTGATGCCGTAGATGCTGTTAGCACCCGCGCTGATGGAGGCATCCAGGATATCTCCTATCTTTGCGATATTGCGCATGGTTACGTAGACTGTGTTGTCAGTCATAAAGAAGCTGCCGAGGTCTTCGCCAGTTGGAGCGAACTTTTCCTGTTGGTAAACGCTGAAGTTCGTTGTCTGGATATCTTTGGCGTCGACACCTTGACCCTTGATTGCATCGATGACCGCTTGGGTCTGTGAGTTGTTACTTGCTACTGCTTCTTTTGCAGCCTTGGCCTCGCTGTGAACACCAATGGATATATAAGCAATATCAGGGGCTAGGATGACCTGGGCGTTGCCGGTCACATTGATTGTTCGTGGTTGAGACTGTCCGAACTGGACAGTTCCACTGCAGGCGCTTAAAACTGCGGCTGCAATAAGTAAGATTGTGGGTATAAAAATTTTTGTACGCATTGTTACCTCCAAGTAACGTTATTTATTTCAGTAAGACGATAAAACTTGGAAGAAAGTTCCTGCTAGTCAAAGTTTTACTTACAGAAACGTATATTTTACACTCTTGCGGTCACTGGACCGTGGTGCTATACTTTGCTGCGCTGCAAATGAAAGCCATTTTGATCGTAACAAAATTGATGAACCATAAACAAGAAGTAGTCATTAACAATAATTGCTCGATGGGAGTCATACTCCAAACCATCAATAACGAAGAAGATGACCGCCCTCCGAGTAGTCGGCGCACACTTGGGTGTGCGTTTAACAACATGATTCTACCTGCATGGATCAGGAAGGCATAAGGGAAGGTTAACCGGTATAGATTAACTTCCCGGAAGTGGTTGTAATACAACCAGGCCTTCCGGGAAAATTTTTTTAACCCTCTTTCCTCCTGAACATGCCAGTGGTATTGTGGTTCATCCTGTATCGTTCAGGAGGTGAAGCATGTTATACGCCAGCGAATTTATCGGCAGACCAGTGGTTGATGTAGACGGAACGCGTCTTGGTAAGCTCAGGGACTTACTCGCCACTCGTCATGGGGATATCCCTCACCCTCAGCTTGTTGCCATTGAAGTAAAACAGCACACCGGCTCGGTATTCATTCCGATGCATGAAGTGGCAGCTTTAATTTCACTTGCAATCCCATTGAAAAAGAAATTTTCTGAGATTACCCCATACACACCTCATCCGGAAGACTTACACCTGGTGCGGGACGTGTTGGATAAACAGATTATTGACACAGATGGAATGAGAGTTGTGCGTGTTAACGACCTGGAGCTGACCCGCGTTAACGGTAGTATTTATGTGGCCAATGTTGATATAAGCGGGGTGGGGTTACTCCGCAGGTTGGGATTGGGGAGCCTGGCTGACCGTTTGTCCGCTCGTCCCCGCCCCTCTGAGCTACCTTCAATCATCTCTTGGGATAATATCGAGCTTCTGGCAAGTGACCAGCCGATGAGGTTAAAGGTGCCAACCTCCAAGATGTCTGAATTACACCCGGCGGACTTGGCAGAGATATTGAGCGATCTAACCAGGCAGGAAGGCAGCAAAATTCTTGAAACGCTGGATATCGAAACGCTCGCGGATACCTTGGAAGAAGTCGAGCCTGATTTTCAGGTCAGTCTGATTGAGCGCATGACGGATGACCGGGTGGTAGATGTGTTGGAAGAAATGGCACCCGATGAAGCGGCAGACCTGCTCGCTGAGCTGCCTCACGACCGTAAGCATGAGCTGCTTGAGCTTATGGAAGACGATGAAGCTGAAGATGTGCGCAAGCTGCTGACCTATCCGGAGGATACAGCCGGCGGTATCATGAATACCGAGTATTTCATCGTCCCAGCATATTTTAATGCTGAACAGGTCATGGAACGGTTACGAGAAACTGCCCCCGAAGCAGAGACAATTTATTACATCTATGTGGCGGATCAAGACGAACACTTGCTGGGCGTATTTTCCCTGCGCCAGCTGGTTTTGGCCAAGCCAGACGCACTGGTCATTGATTTTATGGAAAAACGGGTGGTGACGGTCGATCTGATGGATAGTCAGGAAGATATTGCCCAGGTGGTCTCCAAATATAATCTCCTGGCGGTTCCTGTGGTCGATGGGGAAAAACGGATTCATGGCATCGTTACCGCTGATGATGCATTGGATAAAATCATCCCCACTGCTTGGAAGAAGCGCCTGCCGCGCTTTTATCAATAGTCATCAGGTTCGAAACCGGTGTTGCTAATATTGTGACGGCAGGCATCGGGCTTCCAGTAGAGGTAGGAGAACTATGAGCATGTGGCAACGCTTGAGACCATTCCGCACTCGTCTGGCTATATTACTGGCTGTCGTTGGCCCTGGCATCATCACCGCCAATGTCGATAACGATGCTGGTGGGATTACAACCTATTCAGTGTCAGGCGCTCACTATGGTTATACATTACTGTGGATGATGCCACTAGTGGCGGTTGCGCTGATCATTGTGCAGGAGATGAGCGCCCGTTTGGGAGTCGTCACAGGTAAAGGGCTGGCAGACCTGATCCGTGAACGGCTGGGCGTCAGGGTGACCACTTTAATCCTGGCATTACTCGTCTTCGTCAATCTGGCAAATACCGTCAGTGAATTCGCAGGTGTGGCTGCCAGCATGGAAATTTTTGGGGTCAGCAAGTACATCTCAGTTCCACTTGCTGCCGTTGCGGTCTGGTTTTTAATTGTCAAGGGGAGCTACAAAATGGTCGAGCGTGTTTTCTTGGTGGCGAGTGCGATCTACCTGGCCTACGTGGCCTCAGGTTTCCTTGCTGCTCCCGATTGGTCAGACGTGGGTCGCGCCCTGGCAACCCCCAGCTTCCATCTGGACGTGGGGTATGTGACCATATTTGTTACCATCATCGGTACAACGATTGCCCCCTGGATGCAGTTCTACCAGCAGTCATCCATAGTGGATAAAGGAATTCAGCTCAAGGACTACGCCTATGAGAGGGTGGATGTGGTCATTGGCTCGCTTTTTGCCGTCTTTGTGGCTTCATTCATCACAATTGCCTGTGCGGGTACGATTTTTAAGAGTGGGTTGAATATAGAAACAGCCAAAGATGCTGCCCTGGCCCTTGGCCCGCTGGCAGGGAAATACGCTTCCATCCTCTTCGCCCTGGGATTGCTGAACGCCTCGCTTTTCTCCGCTGCCATCCTGCCTCTCTCCACTGCATATACGGTATGCGAAGCCTTTGGCTGGGAAAATAGCGTCAGTCGCGACTTAAAAGATGCCCCGATTTTTTTTGGTATCTATACTGCGCTGATCATCCTGGGAGCCGCCATTATTCTGCTGCCAATTAAATCCTTGATTCAAGCGATGCTGATCAGTCAGACATTTAATGGGGTCTTGCTGCCGGTGATCCTGATCACCATGTTGGTGCTGATCAACGACAAGCGACTGATGGGAAAGTACAGCAATGGGCGGTTTTTTAATGTCCTGGCATGGACAACAGTCGTCGCGTTGATCCTGCTGGCGGCAATCCTGGTGGTGGTGACTTTTATCGGTTGATTTATATTGGCATAAGAAAAAGATAAGCGGGTGAATTCCACCCGCTTATTGTTTATTCCCGGCTTGTGGTGATGAAGATCATCGGCCTGCGCTTGGTCTCATTATAGATGAAACTCATTAAAGTATTGCGTAGATCTTCCTTCAAGTCTCCATTGCCCCGCCGTACAGTATCGCGGATCAGTTTGCTCATTCCTGCCAACAGTTCATCTGCATCACGGATGATGATAAAACCGCGCGTGATGATCTCAGGTTCATCCCGAAGCTGGCAGGTGGTACGGTCTATCGCCAGGTTGACCAGGACGATCCCATCACGTGCCAGGGCTTCACGCTCCCGCACCACACTGGGACCAATATCCCCCACCCCGGCGCCATCCACGAAGACGTACCCACCCGGCACACGTTCGCCCAGCTTCATGATTCCGTTTTCAAATTCAATCGAATGACCATTCTCGATCGTTGCGACGCGTTCATCCGGGATGCCCAGCTCACGTGCCAGGTCGGCATGCTGGTGCAAGTGACGTAGTTCTCCATGGATGGGGATGAAATGCTTGGGTTTCACCAGATTGATCAGCAGTTTCTCTTCCTCCTGGCTCGCATGCCCTGATACATGCACCGGGGCAATGGAACCATAGATGACATTAGCTCCGCGCCTGAAAAGACGGTTGATCGTGCGATGAACGCTTTCCTCATTACCCGGGATTGGGTGTGAAGAAAGTACTATGGTATCTCCCGACTGCAAGTCGAACAGCCGGTTCGTGCCGGTTGAGAGGCGTCCCAGGATGGAGGAGGGTTCACCTTGAGAACCTGTGCACATCAGGACGATTTCATTCAGCTTCATTTTCAAAGCTTGCTCCACGCTGACCAGCAGGTTGTCTGGAATATCCAGGTAACCAAGCTTGCGCGAGATACGGGCATTCTCGGTCATGCTCGTTCCTACGAAAGCCATCCTGCGCCCGTGGTTGATGGCGATATTTGCCACTTGTTGCATGCGTGAGATGACCGAGGCGAAAGTGGCTACGATGATGCGCCCTGGTGCCGTCCGGAAAACTTGGTCCAACGCTGGCTCGATCACCCGTTCGGAGGGTGTCCAGCCGGGCTTATCTGCATTGGTCGAGTCTGCCATCAGCAGCAACACCCCACGCCCAGAGAACTCGCCCAGCTTGGCATAATCAGTTGGCCAGCCATCCACCGGGGTGTGGTCGAATTTAAAGTCGCCGGAGTGGATGATCAGACCTTCCGGTGTGTCGATACCCAACCCCACCCCATCGGGGATGGAATGGCACACGTGGAAGAATTCAACCTTGAAAGGCCCAATCTGGACCATCTCGCCAGCTTTAACTGTGTTCAGGCTCACCTGGCTGAGCAGACCTCCGCGGGACAGCTTGATCTCCACCAGACCGCGCGTCAGCGGCGTGGCATAGATAGGCACGTTGATCTGTTCCAGCAGGTGGTGGATGGCACCGGTGTGGTCTTCATGACCGTGGGTGACGATGATGCCACTTACTCGCTGGCGCTTATCCAGCAGGTATTGAAAATCAGGGATGATATAGTCGATCCCCAGCATGTCGTTTTCGGGGAACATCAGCCCGGCGTCGACGACGAGGATATCCTCCCCATATTCGACCGCCATCATGTTCTTACCCACTTCCCCCAGCCCGCCCAAAGGGACGATGCGAAGTTTTTTATCACTCATATATTGTTGTACTCTTGTAAATAATAGTATAGGTCGAATACCACCAAGAAGGTCGTTGAATAATTCCGGTTTTCATTGTAGCACGTACACTTGGATTCTGCAAAGCAAAGCTCAATCCAGGGTTTTGTCTCCAAATAGTTACTTCCTGGTATGTTATTTTGATTTCAATCGAGCTTCCAATTTCATCTTCACTTGAGGCCACTCCTCCGGGAGCATGCTATACATCACTGAATCCCGAATGGAACCGTCCGGAAGGATCATGTGATTACGCACCACCCCCTCCTTGACTACACCTAACCGTTCCAGGGCGTGCTGCGAGCGCAGGTTGCGCAAGTCCGTTTTAAACCAAACACGGATGCACTCCAGGCTCTCAAAGGCGTGCTTGAGCAGTAAGTACTTGCATTCGGTATTGACTTGTGTTCCCTGATAGTCCAACCCGTACCAGGTGCCCCCAATCTCAAGCGAGCGGCTAGGCGGGTCAAGGTGCAGGTAGCGTGTGCATCCGATTGCATTTCCCGAAGACAGGTAAATGACCGCAAAGGGCAGGTCAGTCCCTAAGGTTTGCAGACTGAGCAGCTCACGCACCCAGGCACTGAGCCGCTCAATCGTCTCCACTTTTCCATAGCGCATATAGCGCCAGATTTCTTCCTCAAGTCCGACTTGTGCCAGAGCGGGTATGTGTGCTTCGGAGAGGGGCTCGAGCCGCACGATCCTGCCCGCCAATGTGACCGGTTCTACCTTCATCGGGTCGCCTTTTTTAGGATCCAAGCCTGGTTTATCCAACCGGGCTTCGTGCGAACTATGTGCCTTCTTCCCATGAATTGAGGTATTTCTCCTGCGCTGGAGTGAGTTTGTCGATTTCCACGCCCATGGCGTCTAGTTTCAGGCGGGCAATCTCACGGTCGATCTCCGATGGCACGCTGTAAACCTTATTTTCCAGCTTGTCGGCATTTTTGACCATGTATTCCACACTCAGTGCCTGGTTGGCAAAAGACATGTCCATCACGCTGGCAGGGTGACCTTCGGCAGCCGCTAGGTTGATCAAGCGGCCTTCCCCAAGCAGGTTGATCCGGCGGTCATCCGTCAACACATACTGTTCAACAAAAGGACGTACGAGACGTTTTTCCTTGCTCATTTTCTCGAGTGCCGGGATGTTGATCTCGACGTTAAAGTGACCCGAGTTGGCAATAATGGCGCCATCTTTCATCGCCTCGAAATGATGCTGGTCGATCACATTCAGGTCACCCGTCACAGTGACGAAGATATCGCCAATCCTGGCAGCTTCACTCATTTCCAGCACCCTAAAGCCATCCATCACTGCTTCCAATGCAGGCAGTGGATCAACCTCGGTGACGACCACATTGGCACCCATGCCACGCGCACGATTGGCGAGGCCTCGACCACACCAGCCATACCCGGCGATCACGAAGACCTTGCCAGCCAGCAGGACGTTGGTGGCGCGCACGATGCCATCGATGGTGGATTGGCCGGTGCCATAACGGTTGTCAAATAAATGCTTGGTTTGGGCATCGTTCACCGCGATGACCGGGAATTTCAAGGCACCATCGGCTGCCATAGCCCGCAGACGGATCACACCCGTGGTGGTCTCTTCGGTTCCTCCCATCACGTCCTTGAGCAGGTCTCTGCGTTCCTTGTGGAGCGTGCTCACCAGATCGGCACCATCGTCCATGGTGATTTGGGGTGCATGATCTAGAGCGGCTTTAATGTGCTTGTAATAGGTGACGTTATCCTCGCCTTTGATGGCAAAGGTGGGCACCTCGTAGATGTTGACCAGGGCCGCCGCCACGTCATCCTGGGTGGAGAGCGGGTTTGAAGCCGTTATCACCAGGTCAGCCCCACCCAGGTGAAGCGTCTGGGCAAGATTGGCAGTCTCCGTAGTGACGTGCAGGCAGGCGGACATGCGTATGCCTTTCAAAGGGCGTTCTTTGGCAAAACGCTCGCGGATCAGGCGCAGGACGGGCATCTCACGCTCTGCCCAATCAATTCGTCTGCGACCACCCTCGGCTAATTTCGAGTCTTTAATGTCATAGTTTTCCATTTTTGTCTCCCAATTCCTTGATCATAAAAGCAAAATCATTGTTTCAACAGCTTGTCAAGCTGTCCATGGTCATCGAAATGCTGCCTGAAGCGGGCAATGAACTCAGCCGGGGTGTAGGCATGTCCCTGGGTGCCTTCACATTCCAGGCAGTAAGTGGCTGCCAACGTGCCCATTTCCCCACATATTTCAAGGTCCAGTCCGTGGCTGTAACCGGCGAGGAACCCTCCACGGTAGGCATCTCCGACACCCGTGGGTTCAGCAATCGGCTCAGGAGGGACGACCGGAATGAAGAATTCCATTTCCCGGGAATATACCGTCGATCCTTGGCTTCCGCACGTCACCACCATGAACTGCAGAGTTTGCAGCATATCCTGAGTATTCATGCCGGTCATCTTTTTTACCAGACCGAATTCGTAATCATTGACGAAAAGTGCCAGACTGCCCGCGATACCAGTACGCAGCTCATCACCAGTTAGGCGCACGATCTGTTGGCTGGGGTCGTATAGATACGGAATACCCAAGTCCCGGCATTCGACCACGTACTGCTTCATCGCCTCGGGGTCATTGGGTGAGATGACCACCAGGTCGGGTCGCTCGCCATCCCACTCTCTGAATGAAAGTTGTGTGGCACATCCCATGGCACCCGGGTAGAAGCTGGCGATCTGTGCGTTGGAGCGGTCGGTGTTGCAGAAGAACGACGCTGTGACCACGCCGGGGATGACTTTCATCATCGATGTATCCACCCCTTTGCTCTCCAGCCAGCTGCGATATTCTGCAAAGTCTTCGCCTACGGTCGCCATGATGTGAGGTCTTTCTCCTAGGAGCGCCAGGGTGTACGCAATATTGGGTGCGATTCCGCCACGCCGTTTGGTGAACGAATCGACCAGGAAAGATAGACTGATAGAGTCCAGCTTGTCTGGTAGAATGTGGTCCCGGAAATAGCCCGGAAAGGTCATCAGATAATCGAAAGCTACTGAGCCAGTGAGAACGATATACATCGGATTTTCCTGCACAAAAAGACGCCCTCGTGCGAGAGCGCCGGGAATATGTGAAGCGTATAAAGTTTAACATGGGAAGTCGGGTTTGGGAAGGGGATAGTGTGCGATGATGTGGATATCTCGCGTGCAAATATCGACAATATTGAGTATAATTGTATTGTATTTGTCCAGAAAAGAGGGAGACTATGAATGATCCTATGAAATTTGACCAAATTAACACCTATTTGGAAAAGCTGGTGCCGGAGCGCCCGGAAGAGATGCAAGCCATGGAAGCCTATGCCGAAAAGACCAACTTTCCAATCATCGGTCCGATATGCGGCTATCTGTGTTATCAGATTGCACGCATGGTCAGGGCGCGATCGGTGTTCGAGATGGGATCGGGTTATGGATACTCGACCGCCTGGTTTGCACGGGCTGTGATAGAGAACGGTGGCGGAAAGGTGCATCATGTGGTTTGGGATGAAAATCTGTCACACGATGCCCGCCAGCACCTGGAGCGACTCGGGTACTCTAGCTTTTTGGAGTACCATGTGGCTGAAGCGATCGAAACTTTATCCCACACACCGGGTCCCTTTGACCTGATCTTCAATGATATCAACAAGGAATGCTATCCCGAGTCACTGCCTATGATTCGTGAAAAGCTGCGCCCAGGTGGCGTGTTGATCGTGGATAACCTCCTGTGGGGCGGGAGGGTGCTTGACGGGAATGATCGCGATCCCAGCACGCAGGGTGTGCGCGAGCTCACCCGCATTTTGACCACCGACCCGGATTGGGTATCCTCGCTGATCCCCATCCGCGATGGAATGATGGTGGCATTTCGCTGTTGAGAGCTGCCCTGGCCTGTTGCCACTTGAAATTCGGAGAAAGCGTAGTATAATTCGCTGATCTTAATATCGTGTTGACCGGGACGAGTAACTGGCACGTGTCCGCTAGAGATAGG
>JBAPSY010000368.1:0-3785 GCA_049281855.1 Anaerolineales bacterium | reverse complement strand
ACCGGGCTATATGCACCCCTACAGCCGGGAGTTGATTTGTCGCCGCGCCCAGAGGGTGAATATAAATGTTATTGGATCACATCCAAACCACGCACACCTATAGGTTGTTGTTGAATTGTTCCTGAGTGCAAAGGAGTGCCAGTCTAAGATTGGATCAGACTAAATGCGTCTATTCTGCCGGAAGGCGTCCGGCTACAAAATCGCATTCAGCACGGCGGTTAAGACAATATAAAAGAGGGCTCCCACCACCACAGTGAAGAAGGACTTCAGGTTATCCAGGTCCAGTCCCTGGCGGATGGCAATGAAGCCAGCTGCGATTGTCCAGATAATGCCAATCAAGCCACCCACGCACGGGATGATGGAGAGCGTCAAGGGGACATAAGCAAACCCGATCACGCGCAACATCTGGCCCAAGTCAGCTTCTCCGTTAAAAAAGCGTGTCCCAACGAACCAGGTCACTGCAGACCAGAGGAGCCAACCTAGAATCACACTGATCAAAGCACCGAAGAAACCGGGTAAGAAGCTTTTATGGATAAATCCATTGAAGAGCCCGTTGCCTACCCCGCTGATGAGGGAAACTAATACGACAATGACTGCCGCAGGGAAGGTCAGGCTGGTATTATGCTCGATCTCCTCGAAGGTTGCAGCGTTAAGCTTGAATACACCGATGATGCGAGCTAGCATGGTTTACCTCCAATTTTTAACTGTCATAACCCTGGTGGAAGGGTTAGGTTGCGGGTGATATGAGGAAGACAATATAGGTTAATGGCTAGATGCTGAATTTTAATTGAACTTTGAACCATAAAACATTGGAACGTTAGAATGTTAGAATGTATTTTTCCTACCATACAATTTTGTAAGGATTGGACAAATATAGTTGATTTTTTTCTGGATTTACGCTAAAATAATAGCATATCATTCATTATCTTGATCATGGCAGTTCAAACGCATCGGGCGTGCGCCAAGGGTCATTTTATATTTTTCCCAATATTCCCGCTCTCCCCATTTATTGAATAGCACCCCGATGAAGCTGAGGATGAGGTTGTGATCAACAGGATCTGAACATCTCATGGACATGGAAAGGAGGTGGCTTCATGCATTTTAATAAAAAAGAGCGAGGTCAGGGAATGGTCGAATATGCATTATTAATCGTATTACTTGCAATTGTTGTCGTCTTCATGATCGATTTCATGGGAACGGCGGTGGCTAACATGTATAGTAGTATCGTTGTCGCCTTTCCACGTCATTAGATCA
The DNA here is from genome assembly GCA_049281855.1 of Anaerolineales bacterium. Lineage (GTDB taxonomy): Bacteria > Chloroflexota > Anaerolineae > Anaerolineales > UBA4823 > FEB-25. The sequence continues at coordinate 2,531 of JBAPSY010000368.1, read as the reverse complement.
AATATAAAGAAACCCGCTTCGGCGGGTTTTTTTTATATGTTAAAGACCAGGATCCATAACAGGGTGGGAGGGGGATGACGGCAAATACCCTAACCAGTGGTCCGGCTGGGTTTGAGGCGTGCCCGGTGAGTTTTGGTGTTGTATTGGTAGGGTTTGCCACAATTGGGGCATTTTAGATTAACCCAGCTGCTTGATTGGCGCCCAGGCTCGACAAGAGTGGAGCGTTTCTTTTGGTAGGCTTTTTCAAGGACTGCGCTGGGCGGTCCCTTAAACGCACCGAAGACTGCCGGGTTGATACTGCGAACCTTTCCGCAGTGAGGGCATGTGATTTTTATGGCCTGCTCAGGCATATACACCTCCCAAGATCATTTTACAGCCAATTGGCATAAATAGCAATTAGCACTTAGGATTTAGCAATCTCGACAAAATCACTCGAGACAAGTTTGCTTATAGCAGTTGGCAGTCCGGTTTAAGAGGGAACCCGGATCAAGATTAGCAGTTTGCAGTATCAATACAGCTAAAAGCTCAGAGGCAACTGCTAAGCGGTAATTAGAGTATAATTCGTCCGTTAAAACAACTGTGGAGATTTCCTATGCCTTCTAGACCTATTCGAACTGTTGAAGTAAACCGTAAAATCCGCACCTACATCGCGATTGGTGCTGTAACCCTGATCGTCCTGTTAGTCACGCTGGTCACGGCTGGCAAGGAACAGATATTCCGCTGCGACCGACTGGCGACTGGTGAGGTGGACTGTGTGGTGCGCCAGAGCATTTTGGGAGTGATCGCCCTTAACTCAAAGACCACTTCAGGTGTACAAGCTGTATCCATGGGGCAACAGTGCGTGGATGTGGACTGTAATTACCGTTTGGAGATGTACGCCACCCAGGGTTTGGTGCCCGTGAATGAAAAGTACACCCCAAATTTTGACCAACTGACTGCAATCAGGGAACAGATCAACAACTTCTTCAAGGATACCAGCAGCTCATACGTCCAGATGAAGGAGGAAACCAACCCTGTTCTGATGGTGGCAGTAGTGGTGGTGTTCCTGGTCATATGGGTATATTTAGGCTACCTGATCTGGCAGGTGCAGCACCCCAGCCCGGAAGAGAAGGCTGATCAAAACTGAACCCCACTACTGAAACTCTGCTCAAGGGCAAGACAACCAGGGCAAAGCGGCAGACGGACGGTGTACTGCGGGTCGGTGCCCACCCGCACCAGGAGCTCAATAACGGCAAGCTTACCGCAATCACAGCGCTGGCGGCGACTCCTGCCAGTACGGGGCTTTCTCGGAGGATGACTCTGGTGGGACTCGCCTCTTCTTAAGTGGTTGGAACGAGCGGGTTTTAAACGATTTGCTGCTTCCCCAATACCTGAAACGATAAATCTAGCTTGGGTCATGGAAAGGTATCCCACACCGCATAGCGCAGGCGCTCTGCGGAAGGTGGGTATTCCTCCCCACGCTCACGCGCTGATTCAATCGCCTGGATGTGCTGCGCCTTTTGGCGCAGCTCAAACGCGCGGTGGTGGCGACCGACACGCTCGAACTGGGCGGCAAGACCCTCCCAGATGTTAATATCAAAATCACCTTGATAAAAGTAACCATTTTCAAGCTGGTGTGCCTCGAGTGCAAGGCAATCCACTCCAGGTGATGAGATGGAGGAGAAATGGGTGGTTCCAGCAAGCTGGTGAGCAACCTGACGAAGATCGGAGACATGCGGGAACCAGGGTGAAGTCTGGATATGGCGGCTGACGGCCTTGTCCAGGAGCGGGGCAGGGATATCGGCTAATTCCTCGAGATAGATCTTCATGGTGCGTTTATCGAGGCGCTTTTCCGGATAGGCATGGTTGAGCCGGTCCAAGATGACGATGATTTCAGGTGTGGGCATGTGAGCGTGATTGGAAATCCGAAGTGCAACGGTGAGATGGCTCGAATGTTTGATTGGTCCGGGCTTACATGGTGATTATGGAAGGATGGGTGTTTTTGAGGAAATAACGCCAGTTTCGGAAAGGTGGTCAGGTTTCATCGGGCGGGGTTGGTATGCCCAGCTCACAACACAGGTCTTGCAGGGCTTTATGCGTGTATTCCTGGGCAGTCTTAGCCGCACGTGCAGGCTTGCGATCCGTACGGCAGTACCGGCAATCTGATGGACCACCACGGGCATACAACTCGAGCATGCCGGCGATGTTCATGGGGTTCCAGCCGTGGGTGAGCCAGTGTTCGACCGTTTGCTGCCATAGGACCAGGTTGGCAACCTTGGATTCCAACATGTGACGCTGCGCAGGGTTGGGGGTCAGGTGAGCCAGCGACCGGTAGGCGGAAACGGGGTCGGATAAAGACGTTTGAACGTTTGAAGGTTTAAACGCGGTAACGTTGGATGGTTCGCAAGTTGGAAGATGGGTAAGTTCGCTATTTTGCAAACTTGAGAATCCCCTCTCCCCCTCACACTCCCAGTGAAAGCACAAAGCAACTGTGTTTAAAGTCAAGGGTTAATTGGAGTGGGTTTAGTCCTCCAAGGTTGCATATCTCGGAT
>JBAPSY010000367.1:0-3294 GCA_049281855.1 Anaerolineales bacterium | reverse complement strand
GCTGAATGTCCTGGATATCTGGACTAATTTGCTCACCGGTTTCTAATGCTAACTCAGTGTGCAGGCAAATGAAATCAAGATACCCTTGCTCATCTGTAAAATCTGACGCTTCAGAATTGGTCATACTCTGTACAATTTGATATGCCTGGTCGGGTTGTAGTAGAGCACGGTACAATTCTGCGATTTGAGTACGGTGTTGGATGGGTAATGGGGAGATACGATGAGTTTCACCTTCTTTGGAGGTTGTTGCTGCTCCCATCCTGGCATATTTGACTGCGGCGGTGAAATCACCATTGGAACGGTTGATCTGTGATGCAAGGAACATGAGATCGATATTCGGTTTTGCTGTAGTGGTTTTCTGTAAAGCAGTCTCAATACAGTTTAATGCATCCAATGATTGCCCTAATCCCAATAGAATATCAATTTTTAATGAAATTAATGAGCGGTCATCCGGGATTATTTCGATTGCATTATCCAAGATATTAATTGCGGAAGTATGATCATGGGTTTTTACATATTCTTGAGCCAGGCTGGTGTAAAGCGAAGGATCGTGCTTGTCAGAGTTCTTTTGGTCTTGTGAAATCCCGTTTTGGAGACAAGCGATTGCGGACGAGTGATCACCAATCTCACTTAAGTATTCTGAGGCACTTTTTAGATCAGCGATCGTAGCAAAATCAAGAGAAGCGATTGAAGCGAAGGTCACTTGGGCTTGAGCACATGCACCTAAACTGGCTTGTAAATGCCCCAACTGGACCAACAAATCAGCCCTGGTAGGAGCCAATTGGATTGCTTTGGCAAGTGCAGTTAATGCCTCGGACGGCATCTGTTTTGATAATGCAGTCATTGAATTAGAGAGTTCAGATTTTTCATCTCGGATGAGTTTAGATACTTGTTTTGCGAACCAAGCCAGATAATCTGGATTATCTTCCTCGATGACCAAAACATTGCGAGCTGATCGCATAGCGTCTTCAACCAGGTTGGCAGATAAATATGCATCTGAAAGAGCCATAAATATGGCAGGGTTGTTGGGATTTATCTGACCCGCTTCTTGCAGTGCGGCTATGGCAATATCATGTTTTCCAATCGAGCTCGCGACGCAACCGAACCCAAATGATAGCCGCTCAAACCACTCCTTATCTTCGGTCAATGAGGTATCCAATGCCTCACGGAAAGCCTGAAATGCCAGCTCATTTTCTCCATTGGCAGTTAAAGCTTCAGCTGTCAAAGCTTTCGCTTCTGCAAGTTCAGGATCGATTTGTAGAACTTCATTGAGCGCGATCAAGGCTTTCATTGGGGTATTCGTGGTTGAACCAAGCTTGTTCAAGGTTAACACGCAACGAGCGTAATCCAAGTACACCATTGGATCGTGTAATGATTTTGAATTAATCAGCATCTCAAGTGGAGAGATAGCTTCTTCTAGCTCACCCAAATCCACCAAGATTTTTGCATATAGCTGTGCCAAGCCAGGGAAATTCGGTTCCAAACCATAAGCTTTGGAACATACCTCCCGTGTTTCATCGATATGGCCAAGCAATTTTAATGCTTGCCCATAACTTACCAGGATCTGCGGGCTATCCGGCGATAGCTCAACCGCCGTCTGTAGTTCAGGAAGAGCGAGGGTAGGGGCGTTATCCTGTAAATACAAGTCACCGAGCGCGAAGTGGATTGGTGCGGATGTGGATATAGCCTGAGATGCATTCTTGAGCGTATCGATCACCGTCTTGAGTGGGTAGATTTTCTTTTGGGCATTTGCAAGCGCTAACCAGGCCTCGGGTAGGTGAGGGGAGGCCTGAGTCGCATGGATCAGAAATTCCATGCCTTTGTCTGCTTCATTCATCAACAAATATGCTTCACCCGTGTAAATGAGAGCCTGGCTGTCCTCTTGATTTTTTGTAAGGAGGTCGTTGCAAACTTTTAATGCTAGTTCTGGGTGATTGGCATGGAGGGCACAACAGGCATAGGCATATCGATCATTGGACGGACATGATTCAGCATTTTCTAGATTAGACTCGATAATTGTTGATCGTTCGATCAGACAAGCATCCCAATCACCTAAATTCTCCAACGATTGGGCATACTCTCGACGATAATCCAAATGCTCTGGGTTCAGTGATACAAGCATGCAGAGAGTTTCTGCAGCTTTCCGATCCATATGAGAGGATTTATAGCTATCTGAAAGCAATTTCAGGATAGTAGCATCATTTGGGCAGGTTTGAATTGCAAGATCAAAAACGCGTAAAGCATCTGTGGGTTTATGTAGATCAAGCAACAATTTACCCAGATTGACCTGTGAGAAGTTCTCTCCCCAGATAGTTAAATCATATGGTGTGGAATCTTGGTTCAAGAGCTCCATGATCCGTGAAGCAGCACTCAATGAACGCTGATGCTCTCCGGTTTGGAAAGATATTTTAGCGATGGCGTAAAGAATATCAACATCATCCGGGAGGGTTTCTTCTGGGTCGGGGAGTAATTTAATGGCTTCGTCAAGAAGCCCCTGATTGGCAAGTGTCAGAGCTAACTCTGCTTGCTTAACAGAGTATTTATCCGCCGAGAAATTTAGTTTGATAATTTGAAGCGCTTTTTCGTAGCTATCGGATAAACATTGAGGTGACGATTTGTCTTTCTGGCATTCTGATTTTTGTACAATAAAATGATTAATTAGGCCAGTATACAAGTTTTGGGTAATTGCATTTCCATCAGATAATAAATCAACTAGATTCTGAGATTTACCTGCGATCCTCCTGATTTCAATCTGAAAAAAGTTTTCTGCCAGCAAATTGATATTCTCAGCGGTGTCGTTATGATTTTGATTAATTTGTCTGAAGAAATCTGGATGGATCTCAAGCCATTTCGAGCAGAAATCCACTGCTGCTTGAGGGCGCTGTTCGAATAATGCTCGGATCAAGGACAATCGGTCAGTTGGCGGTAGGGGATCACCGTATGTACCATGGCACAAACCAATCAAATTCGCAATCTGTTCGTTAGGAGGGTGTGGATTGCTGAGAACCGCATGGATGGCGAGCTTATATCGTAATGAAGAGGCACCTGGTTGTACCAATGCATTAAGTAATCCTGCAGATTCATCAAGAAAGCTGAATAAACAAGCTACGGGGGCTAACCAAATTTGACCGGGTTTCTCCTCGATGGCATTCAACAGGCCATTCCAGGAATTAGTAGCCCGGTACTTGTAAGCTAGCGCCAGGGCGATCATACCCGCGGTTGCCAGATCTTGTGGATTGGAGTGGAGAAGCGTCTGGTCATTAAAACTGCGTATAGCCGATTGAACCACCTGAT
>JBAPSY010000366.1:0-3875 GCA_049281855.1 Anaerolineales bacterium | reverse complement strand
AATTCGCCTCCCAAGTTGCCTCCTACCGCTCGCTGGAATACAACGAAGCCCAAACGCGTAGCGAGTTCATCGAGCCTTTCTTCGCTACCCTCGGTTGGGATATCTATAACAAACAGGGTTATGCCTTCGGTTATAAGGACGTGATCTTCGAGGACTCTATCAAGGTAGGCGGTGCCACCAAAGCCCCCGATTACGCCTTCCGCATTGGTGGCACGCGTAAGTTTTTCGTCGAAGCCAAAAAACCTTCCGTCAACCTGAAAGATGAGATCACCCCAGCCTACCAGCTGCGCCGCTATGCCTGGAGCTCCAAGCTACCCCTCTCCATCCTTACCGATTTTGAAGAGTTCGCCGTCTACGACTGCCGTACCAAGCCTGATAAATCTGACAAGGCCTCCACCGGGCGCATTCTGATGCTCACCTACCGCGATTATCCCACTCACTGGGACGAGATTTATAGCGTTTTCTCTCGCCAGTCGGTACTCAAAGGCTCGTTCGACAAGTACGCTGAAGCCGCCACGGGTAAACGTGGTACTGCCGAGGTGGACGATGCCTTTCTTACTGAGATCGAGCGTTGGCGAGACCTGCTGGCGCACAACATCGCTCTGCGCAACCCCACCCTCAGCCAGCGTGATCTGAACTACACCGTCCAGATGACCATCGACCGCCTGGTCTTCCTCCGTATTTGCGAAGACCGGGGCATTGAGTTCTACGGGCAGCTTCAGTCATTGCTCAATGGTGGTGAGACCTATCCCCGACTGTGTCAGCTCTTCCGCAAAGCCGACGAGCGCTACAATTCCGGCCTGTTTCACTTCCTGCCCGAGCGTGACCAGGCTGACGCACCCGATATGCTCACCCCGGGTCTGCTAGTAGACGATAAGCCACTCAAGGATATCCTCGCTAACCTATACTATCCCGACAGCCCCTATGAGTTCTCTGTTTTACCAGCCGATATCCTCGGGCAGGTGTACGAGCGTTTTCTCGGTAAGGTCATCCGCCTCACCGCGGGTCACCATGCTGTGGTGGAAGATAAGCCCGAGGTGAAGAAAGCTGGTGGAGTCTTCTACACCCCCACCTTCATCGTGGAATACATCGTCAGGAACACTCTCGGTAAGCTGCTGGAGGGCAAAACCCCTGGTCAGGTGGGTCTGGGAAGGGGTACTCCCGTTCGCATCCTGGATATGTCCTGCGGCTCAGGGTCATTCCTCCTCGGGGCTTACCAGTACCTGCTGGATTGGTACCAGAGTGGCTATAGTAGTGAACCTGAGAAGTGGTCCAGGGGTGCTGTTCCCAGGCTCTACCAGGTCACCTCTCGTGATGGTGCCCAGTGGAAGCTGACCACCTCCGAGCGCAAGCGCATCCTGCTCGACCATATCTACGGGGTGGATATCGACCCGCAAGCCGTGGAGGTCACCAAGCTTTCCCTGCTGCTCAAGGTGCTGGAGGGCGAAAGTCAGGAATCCATTGGCAAGCAGCTCAGCATGTTCCGTCAGCGTGCCCTGCCCGACCTGGCATCCAACATAAAGTGCGGCAACTCCCTCATCGGACCTGATTTCTATTCCTCTCGACCCGCCTCGCAGGGTGCGTTACCCGGATTTGACCAGGAGGAGCAGTACCGCATCAACGCCTTCGATTGGTCGCCCGAGTTTGCCCAAATATTTGCTAGCTCAGGTGGCTTCGACGTCATCATCGGCAATCCACCCTATATCCGCATACAGGCTCTCAAAGAATGGGCTCCGCTTGAGGTGGAATTTTACAAACAGCGTTATACCTCAGCCAGTAAAGGCAATTACGATATTTATGTGGTTTTTGTGGAAAGGGGGCTGAGTCTTTTAAATAACAATGGGAAGCTAGGTTTCATCCTTCCTCACAAGTTTTTTAATGCCCAATATGGTCAGCCATTGCGTGCCGTGCTTTCCGAAGGCAAACACCTTGCTAAAGTAGTCCATTTTAGTGATCAGCAGGTTTTCGAAAATGCAACCACATATACCTGCCTTATGTTCCTGGATAAATCTGGGCAGGAAACATTCGAGTTTGAAAAAGTCCACGATTTATCTGCCTGGCGCGAGAATCAAACTGAAATACCTTCAGAGGTATTAAATTTCTCTAATTCTGGAAAGATTCCAGCTGCAGGTATTACCTCATCCGCATGGAATTTCACTGTGGGTAAAGGTGCAGTTTTGTTCGAAAAGCTCAGCCAGATGCCGGTCAAGTTGGGGGATATAGCTAGTATATTTGTAGGGCTTCAAACTAGTGCTGACAAGCTATATATATTGGAAGAGATAAATCAATTAGACACAAATACCGTTGCGGTACGCGATAGAAATAGTAAAGAATGGATTTTAGAAAAAGCTGTCCTAAAACCGTTCCTGAATGACGTTACAGTATCTACATATGTATTACCAATATCAAAGCACTGGTTAATTTTTCCTTACCAATTACTTAATGGCAAAACAGAACTCATTTCATCGGTTGATCTTTCAACGAAATACCCTAATGCTTGGGAATATCTAAATGCCAACCGTAACCAGCTACGATCACGGGAATCAGGTAAGGCAGATAATTTTCAATGGTATGGCTACATATACCGAAAAAATCTAACATTATTTGAAACGCCGAAATTAATCGTCCAGGTCATTTCTCGATATGGAAGATATTCATTTGACAATTCAGACTTGTACTTTTCTGGTGGTGGTAATGGCCCCTACTATGGAATTCGTTGGAAACAAGTAAACAATGCACATTCTTTGCATTATCTACAGGTAATCTTAAGTTCAAAATTAATTGATTCTTACCTTCATCAAATTAGCAGTCCATTCCAAAATGGATATTGGTCATATGGTAAGAGATTTATAGAACAACTACCAATACAACCTATCAACTTCTCCGATCCCAACGATGTTCATCGCCACGACCAGATAATTACCCTCGCTGAGCGCATGCTTTCACTACACCAGCAGCGCACCACCGCCAATACCCCCGATGAGAAATCCCGCCTCCAGCGTCAGATCGAAACCACCGACCGCCAGATCGACACCCTGGTGTATGAGCTATACGGCCTGACGGACGAGGAGATCAGACTGATTGGCTAAATTAGGGGTCATATCCGATAATCCGTTATCCCATCCGCTTTACGTCTCTCCTCACATTAGAAATCTTAAATTATTCATAAACCCCTTGCAGAATTAGAACATTTGTGCTATTATTAGGACGTACCTACTCACCCAACCCCCCTTTATCCCCCCTTCCCAAAAATTGGGAAGGGGGGAAAGAGGTCGGAAAATAGGTGTCCTTAGGGAAAATCACCTACGGACACCTATTTTCCGGTGAAGTTTTATTCAAATATCCGAAGGTGATGCTCACAATCTGGATAGTGAGTAATTACATTAGGACGCAATCTTATGGTGTTTTATAAATAAATGCGTCCGTATATCGATTGTTCTATATCGATATCCATCAAGAAGTAATAACTCGCCCCTGCTGATCCCGCTATACCAACCACCATGGCCCAATCCCTGCTGCCTCCTCGCGGGCGCTTTTCACCCACCCACATGATATTCAAATCTCAGCTGCCCTCTGCAGTTTTCCTCACCTGGCTCCAACTGCACAGTCTGACTTGGCGTGGGAGATTACCCCTCCCTTTGCATGCAGGATCTGGTCGACCTTACTGGGAAAAGCATAATGGCGCTCATCAGGCACCAGGTTTATCTCCATCTCGTACATGCCCTGCGTTGGCATTCACTCGAGTTGGTGAAGGTCATTGTCAGCTACTCCAAAAAGCCGCTATCGGTGCCTGTGCTTCCTGGATCCAATTTTCAAAATTGCAAAATTGCAAAATTGAAAATGCCTCCCTCTCTTAACCCTCATTCCTCTTCCTC
>JBAPSY010000365.1:0-2792 GCA_049281855.1 Anaerolineales bacterium | reverse complement strand
CCCTGCGGGGACTGTCATTCTGGCCAGTATTATCTTAAAAGAAAAGGTGTCGCGGACACAGTGGGCAGGGATGACCCTATGCCTGTTGGCATTAACGTTAATGACACTATAAACGGTGCCCTTTTATGCATATTGAGCATATCGCAGTATTAACGAATCATCTAGAACAAATGAGAGCGTTTTATGAAACGTATTTTCAGGCAAGAGCAGGAAACAAGTATCGGAACCCAACCAAGCAATTCGAATCGTATTTCTTAAACTTTTCATCGGGGGCGCGCCTCGAGCTGATGTCTCGTCCTGGAATCCACGAATTAAAAGACGAGACTGATGGGCAGTTCTTGGACTGTATCCACATCTCCTTTGCCTGTGGGAGTGAGGAAAGTGTAGATGAGCTGACCGATCACTTACAAAAAGACGGATACCGGGTGATGGATGGTCCACGCCATACCGGTGATGGTTACTATGAAAGTGCAGTTTTAGACCCGGATGGGAACTGGATTGAGATTACGGTTTGATTGCTAGATTTGAGGCGACTGGTGATATGCTATATATTGTAGGAGGAATTGCCAATAGGGATTGCAAAAACACTCATTGGAAGACGATTCGGGTTTTAGAATCTCTTGATGGGATAGACATCCTTACTGAAAAAGGCTAGAAAGGAATCATATTTGTAGAGAAGATGATAAATATCTCCCCGACCCAAAGCAGTCCATATAATTCTCAGCTGCGAGCTAAATTGTTCCAGGGTGATTGGGAAGCGCTTTACCAGACCAGCTCCGAGTGGTTGCAAGCGGAACAAGGGCAACCCGCAGCAACATTCATCCAAAATATTGCCTGCTTGTTCATCAACCCACCCGCCATCATCCGGAATAAACGTTACCTCGAAAACGTGGGTACTAAGGATTGGAAAGCCGTGCTCAACTGGTTCAAGGAATTCCAGACCGAGACCGACAGGCATAATCCATATTATCAAGCCCTGGATTTCATTCTCCAGCCGCCATCAAAGAAGAAGGCAAGCATTGAGACTGCGCTCCAAGAGCATCCCAATAATGCGGAGCTGTTGTTCCTACAAGCCATCTCTCTGCGTGACCGGAATGCATCCATTGAGAAGCTCAAACTGGCAGTGGAAAACAAGGAAGACTTCCCAGCTGCATTGTACTTGTTGGGGATTTTTTCGCTGCAACTGAGCCAAGTGGAGGCAGCAGAGGATTACTTGAAGCAAGCGGTCGAGCTTGCTCCAGACTTTTTAGAGGCGCACTACCAGCTTGGGTCGTTGTACTCCCTGTATATTCCGAACTCAAGCGAGCAGTCCAGCATGCATCTCCAGAAAGTGATCGAGCTTGACCCGGAAGGCGGAGCAGGCAAGGATGCCAAAAAAGTGCTGGAGAGCAAGACTCAACCTCAATACGGGCAGCGAATCGGTGGAAGCCATAGCACGCGAAGAGGGGGCATGTCGATCCTGACCATCTTGGGCATCTCGCTGCTAACGGTGGTATTATTTTCGGGTCCGGTCGCCACCTTGTTCAAGATCACAAACCCCACCATGGGGATCCTGGCCGGGGTGTTCGTCTTCATCGGACTGTACTCGGCATGGGGCAGGAGAAAGTAAGGACAAACTGTTGCAGGAGGAGAATATTATGAACTGGCAAAACCAACTTAATGGTGATCCGGCTAGCTGGTTATTGGAGCCAGAAAATCCTGGGGTGCGTTACCTGGCACTGCGCGACCTGCTGGATAAGCCTCATGACGACCCCGAGCTAGTTTCAGCACGGAAGGCTGCGCATACCAAAGGACCCATCGCTACCGTCCTTGAGAAGATGCAGCCTGAAGGATATTGGGCTAAATCAGGACCTGGGTATACAACGAAATACCGTTCAACAGTTTGGTCGATGATCATGCTGGCGCAAATGGGAGCGTTGGTGAGTGAAGATGAGCGCATCAGGCGTGCATGTGCCTACCTGCTAGACCAATCACTTGCACCTGGTGGGCAATTCAATGTCTATGGGACTCCCTCTAGTACCATTGACTGCCTGCAGGGAAACCTGTGCTGGGCAGTGCTGGAGCTCGGATACGATGACCCACGGCTGGAACTGGCCTTTGAGTGGATGGCGCGCACCGTCACGGGTGATGGCATGGCACCCAGGAACGAGAAGAATGCGGAAAGACGGTACTACGCCTACAAGTGCGGACCTCGGTTTGCCTGTGGACCCAATTACGCCCAGCCCTGTGCGTGGGGTGCAGCCAAGGTCATGCTGGCATTTGGGAAGCTCCATGAAGCTCAGCGAACCCCTTTGATCGTGGATGCCATCCAGCAGGGGGTGGACTTCCTGTTCAGCACCGATCCGGCCAAAGCGGATTGGCCAACAAGGCTTGATGATAAACCCAGCGGGAACTGGTGGAAGTTTGGCTTTCCAGTCTTTTACATCACCGATCTGCTGCAAGTGGTGGAAGCACTGGTAGGATTGGGATATGCGAATGATCCACGACTGGCCAGGGCATTTGAGCTGATCCGACAGAAGCAGGACGAACAGGGGAGGTGGCTACTGGAATATGATTACACCGGCAAGACATGGGTGAGTTTTGGAATGAAGAAAGAACCCAACAAATGGGTCACGCTGAGGGCATTGAGGGTGTTGAAGAGGGTGGGATGATTAAATAAGGCAGGCTCGCCAACGGAGAGATCGTTGGTGGTGGAATCACCGGTGGTGGAATCGCCGGTGGTAGGTTCACAGGTGGTGGGATCGCCGGTGGTGGGATCGCCGGTGGTGGGAAACCACCGGCTACTATTAGGA
>JBAPSY010000364.1:0-2939 GCA_049281855.1 Anaerolineales bacterium | reverse complement strand
GGTTGCTCGATTGCATGCGGTGGGGATATTGTAAAGGACAGCCAGGCGTAATAAAGCTTTGATATCCGGATCGTGAGGCTGAGGTTCAAGAGGATCCCAGAAGAAGATCAGAAAATCGATGTCGCCTTCAGCGATGTGCGTACCAATCTGTTGATCTCCGCCAAATGGACCACTTTTATATTGATAGATGGACAAACCAGTGGCATCAGATATCATCCTTCCGGTAGCACCAGTAGCGAAAAGTTGATGTTCACTGAGGGTGCCCAGGTTATATTTAACCCAGGCAAGTAAATCAGGCTTGCTGGCATCATGGGCAATTAGAGCAATCCGCTTTTGCCTGGGCAATTCGATATTGTTTACAATCATTTTATGATCAGCTCCGTTTGGGGATCACCCAGATATTCAGCCCCGCTTTCTGTTACCAGCACATCTTCCTCGATCCCAATATAACCAAACCCAGTGACAGCCAAGCCCGGTTCGATGGTATAGACTTGCCCGGTTTCAAGCGGGTAATTCGGCGTATCACCGTAGCGCTCCCATTCGGGGCCAAGCATACCGGCACCATCATGAACCACACGCCCCACCTGATGACCAGTACCATACGGGAATTCTGGATAACCAGCATTGATGATCGTCTGGCGGGCAATCTGGTCGATATATTTTCCGGTGACACCGGGTTTCATGGCATCGAATGCGCGCTGAATAGCTTCCCTGATGGTATTAAACCCTTGCAGGACTTCTGGTGGGGGTGCCTTCTCGTCAGGGCGAAGAAAGTAAACCACACGCTGGATATCTGAGCAGTAATCATCTTGCAACACGCCAAAATCAAAGTGAACAATGTGACCGGGGGAAATTTTCAGCTCTGTCGGTCCTACATGCCCGATGGAAGAATCGGGTCCAGCATTTACTGTTGGGCAATTAATCAGTTCCCAGGCAGGCTGTACCCCAGACCCTTCAAGTTGGGAATGCATGAAGTCGCTAACTTCCTTCTCGGTCATACCGATTTTGATAGTTTCAAAAGTCCGATGGAAAATGGCAAAGGTCGTGCGAATGGCAGCACGGATACGCTCGATTTCCTGAGGAGTCTTCCGCCCTCGCAATGCGCTATGTACCTTTTCAGCTGTCTCCAGTTTGGAGAAATAAGGAGTACCCTCAAGATATTTACATAGAAGCTGGTACATTCCATACGATAATCCATCGGCATGAACGTCATTAACGGAATAGTTGATTGCAATGCAGTTCGGGTTCAAACGCTCAAGCACACGGATTAATTCGGGTTGGATGGATTGATCATAATGGATAATTGTGTCATAGGCGCCTGTTCGGCGTGCAGCCTCAGCTTCAAGCCTGCCAACGATTGCAATGCGCTCACCAGATTTGGTCAGGATCAGGGCGCTTTGCCAGGTTAGATCCAACCCGTAAATCAGCGGTAGGACGGGATCACCTCCAGCGCTAGTTTCCCTGACGAAGGTCAGCCACAAGTCGATATCCAACTCCTTTAGTATTCCAATTGCTTGCTGTACTTTTTCCTGAACGAGAGATGACTTCATCGCAGCCTCTTTTCGCAGTTACATCTGATTATTGAAGTTGGACCTCACGGATGATAGACCCAGCGCGTTCGCTTAGTATTTTTATTCTAATTTTTGAACCCGCGGTGGCCTGGATCACCCATTCTAGTCTTGCCCGGTTGTCGGTGGGACTATCCGCAGAATTGGCACCCACCTCCAGTTTATTGCTCCGACCTTCAAGATGCCCCATGTCTTCCCGGTGTTTCCCACTCGTCAGAACAGCTCCGTCAGGTAACTCCAACTCGACCCTGACCGGACGGGAAGATTGACGGGATTTGCTTTGCTGGCTGGTGTAGCTTGGTAAAAAGCCGCTATTTTCCATTACCAGGTTGAGGTGGAACTTGTTTTCGCTAATTTTATTTATTTTCAGGGAGTGGATCGATAGGTGGGGGAGTAATTCTCCCAATGAAAGGATGAACGGATAATGCCTTTTCACCTCGGATTCAACAAAATCTAGTGGAGGGTTACGCCAGGTGTACATATTGTTCCACCCGCCCAATTCAATTTTACCGAGCTGAGGGTGGTCAAAGGGCTGCCACTCCATATAGGCATCGGACGCACCGTGTTCATCGATCCATTTCAGGATTTGCAGGTCTTCTTCATGGGGATGATCTCGCCACCACTCAATCCATTTTCGGTCCTTGATGCCAGCTTCAGTGGGTAAATCCCATAACTCAATGGTATAGGTAAATACTCCCAGGTGGTCGTACATCCAATCATCAAATGCGCCGGTGGTGACTTCCTTGGGGTGATATTTAAAGTCGTGGAAGGTGGATACGCACCGGTATCCGGTTAATTTTGTGCCAATCTCACCAATTTTTTTAAAGACCCACAAGTCATCGGTATTCATATCATCATCCGATTTAGTGCTGTAGGGTCGAAGAATGACGCGGCTGAATGTATGAAATGTAATTGCAAGGTTGATATTCGGGTGATTGACCACAAAATCTACCAGAGCACGAATTTCTGGTTCGGAGGCAGGGTAAGGTCCAGCCCCATGCTGCTCTCCTTCCGTGCGCCACTCGAATGGGAAGTTCCGGTTGAAATCCAGTCCTTCTAAGGGTCGCGCCATTTTGATGATGTAACCGTCGTAATCCTCCAATAAGCCTTCGGTGAGCAAGCGGTAATAGGTGCCGGCATTCTCATCGGGAGCGCGCTTCTCCATCATACGAGGGTCGAGGGAGCTGATCTTCCAATCGCCGTTTGGATCCTGGAATCTCATCTGAAGGATTTTTCCGTCTCCATTAATGTCCTGGATAAACAACCCTTCATCTTTTTCATCCCATGGATAAGGCCGTACCCCAGAACGGACGTACCGGGGAGTTGGTGCCATTGCCCATTCGGCCCCATCCGGATTTACACGAGGAACAA
>JBAPSY010000363.1:0-4910 GCA_049281855.1 Anaerolineales bacterium | reverse complement strand
CCAACGATCAGCTTGCGGCGGCGATCGTACTCATCACGCATCTGGACGACGAACTTGTGACCGTGCTGGATGGCCTCCAAGGCTGCAAGCTGCGACATGGTGGGGGCAGACATGATGGTGTATTGGTGGATCCGCACGAGTCCTTTGATGATATCTGCCGGTCCACAGGCGAAACCTGCCCGCCAGCCGGTCATAGCGTAGTTCTTGGAGAACCCGCCCAACAGGACGGTGCGGGGGCGCATCCCCGGAAGGGACGGGAAGCAGACATGTTGGACGCCGTACACCAGCTGGTCGTACAGCTCATCAGAGATGACGATCAGGTCATGTTTTTCGGCGATGCGGGCAATCTGCAATAAAACTTCACGGGTGTAGACTGCGCCAGTGGGGTTGTTGGGATAGCCAAGCAGGATGGCTTTAGTGCGGGGAGTGATGGCAGTTTCCAGCCGGTCAGGCTGCACCTGAAAACCATCCTCGACGAAGGTGGGGATTTCTACCGGCACACCACCTGCAAGAATGACCTCCGCCTGGTAAGAGACGAAGCAGGGGGTGGGGATTATGACCTCTTCACCTGGGTTGAGCAGGGCAGTCATGGTCAGATAGAGCGCTTCGGATACTCCGACGGAGATAATGGCTTCCGTCTTGGGGTCATACTCGACGCCGTAAGTTTTGTAGATATGGTCGGTAATTGCCTGACGCAGCTCCAACAGCCCGGCATTGGAGGTGTAATGCGTTTCACCGGCGTGCAGTGCTTTGATGCCAGCCTCGATAATAGGCTCAGGGGTGACGAAATCGGGTTCGCCGATACCCAGAGAGATGACGTCTTTCATGGTGGCGACGATATCGAAGAATTTACGGATGCCAGATGGCTTCAGCCCGACAACATGGCGGGCCAGGTACCTGTCATTCATGCTCGCTCCTTAGATCAGAGTTGTTGAACAGACCATTCGTCTGTGTTGATATCAAAATCGAGCTCAAATAAACCAAAATCTATATTGCGTACCCGGAAAGTGTAGCCGTGAGGGGTGCGGTTTTGCGACAATACCTCAGCAACCTCCAGGCGCATATCCTGCCAGTAAAATGCGAGCGGATGACCAATATAATCATGGTCAGAGCGGCATTCCACCCGATCGCCCATTGTCAAAGGCTCAATGCAGTTTGGTCACCGATGTTCAGGACAACAGCCTTTTGCTGGATGCGGACTTCCTGACCAATGAGCGAATGTTCCATGATCACGTCCGTCACAACCGAGCTGTCATCGATAATGCTATCGCGGATGATGCAGCTGTGGATGCTGCAGTTAGCACCGATGGCTGTATAAGGACCGATGACGGAATTCTCAACCGTGGCGCTGGGATGGATGAAAACAGGCGGGAGGATCACCGATGTTTTATGCGCATAGGCTTCAAGCATGTTATCGTGCCCGTGCTCCAGCAAATAACGATTGGTTTTCAAGACGTCGTCAGGTGTGCCGGCATCCAACCAGGTCTCCACATGCTCAACGCGCATCTTCAGGCCATGTTCGAGCATGATGTTGACGGCATCTGCCAGGTAGAATTCATCCTTGAGGGTGACATTACGCTGTATTTGCTCTTCTATGGCAGGCAATAATTCATGTGAGCTTTGGAAGTAATAGCAACCTACCAGAACCAGGTTGTTGTCCATATCTTTTGGTTTTTCAACCAGGTGGGTGACCCAGCCATCCTCCCCAAGGCTGGCAACACCGAAACGACGTGGATCTGGCACGGCTTTCACCCAGGCAACTGCACCAGCGGTTTCAGTGGAAAGGAAGGAAAAATCGGTTTGGATGAGGGTGTCGGCATACAGCACCAGAAGTGGACCATCCAAGTAATCCTTCGCCAAGGAGATAGCGTGGGATTGGCCGCGCATCTCGGCTTGTTCCACATAACGCACCTTGAGATCGGGATGGGAGAGTGCCATATATTGCTGAATTTTGTTACCGAGGTAACCGACGACAAAGATGAACTCAGAATTGGCAGGATCAGGGAGGTTGGAGAGCGTACCCAATACCTGATCAATCACCAATTTGTCTGCCATGCGGATGAGCTGCTTGGGCTTGCTCCAGGTATGTGGTCGCAAGCGGGTACCAAAACCCGCCATAAGGATGACGATTTTCAAGGCTGAGCTAGACAAGAATTTCCCTCCGTTTGTGATGGATGTGACGAAGGCAGGTCACTATGTCAGGTCACAATGACAGATCACAAAGACAGATCACTTTGGTATTATACCTTAGGAGACCATCTGACATGTGACCTCGAAGACGTCTTCAAAAGCGGTAATAACTGCATGAATGACTTGCTGCATCGAGGGTGGGGTTGATTGCAAGACTGCCAGGCTAGTGACAGAATAGCCTGAAAGACCACAGCCGATGATCCCATCCCAATAGCTCATTTCGGGTGCAACATTCAAGGCGAAACCATGACGGGTGATACCATGGGCATCCACCTTTACACCGATGGCAGCTATCTTTAAACCGTTCACCCAAACACCCGTGAGATCTTCAATCCTTTCGCCCTTCACGCCAAATTGGTCTAACGCTTGGATAAGCACCAGTTCCAGATTGCGCAGGTAGCCAATATAATCTGCCCGGGGGAGAGTAGGGGAGGCAGTTTTGGGTGTAGTGACCAAGCCTTCGATATTGAGTGGTATGAGTGGGTAACCCACGAGCTGACCGGGACCATGATAGGTCACGTCGCCGCCACGATCCACCCAGAACAGCTCTATACCACGCCGTTTGAGCTCAGATTCATTCCACAGCAGATTGGAAACCTGACCTCTGCGCCCGAAGGTGAAAGTGTGAGGGTGCTCAAGCAGCAGAAGAGTGGGAGGAATCTCTCCAGCTGCGATCTGGTTGGTAAGCTTGACCTGAAAATCCCAGGCTTGTTGGTAGGGTAATAAACCCAAACAGCGCACATGGCATAACTGCATGAGGCTAGTATAACATTGAGATATTATTCGGATTCAGTAGAGATCATGAGCAGTAGGGGATACCCATTCGTGAAAACACCAGATTAAACAAAAAACGGGTGCGAAGCACCCGCTCTTGCTTTACTGGTCAGTTATTTATTTTTAACTTTGCCTTCGATCATTTTCGGATCGCCGACCTTGATAGCGATGCGCTTCGGTTTGACTTCCTCGGCTTTGGGCAAACGCAGGGTTACAACGCCGTTCTGGCAAGAGGCTTCAATGGCATCACCTATAATCTTGATGGGCAGCGTGATGCTGCGGGCAAAGGAGCCGTAGCGCCGTTCACGCAGGTGATACTGGTTTTCTTTAACCTCGTTCTCTGATTTGACCTCACCCTTGATGGTCAAGGTGTCGTCGGCATATGAGATATCAAGGTCTTCCGGATTGATGCCGGGGATAGAGGCTTTGACGATGAAATCATCTTTGTTTTCGACCATATCCACGGCTAACCCCCACAGAACTGGTTGAGCCCATTCATGGTTCGGACTGGAATTATCAAAAAGACGATCGACGGTGCGGCGAAGGTTCAACATTTCTTGGAAAGGATCCCAACGAGTTAACATAATTTTTGCCTCCTTATTTAGTTATTCTATGCATGTTTATGTTAGATTTTCTAAAACTAACCCTACTATAGAGTAAAATTGTTAAAATTTGATATATGAAAAGTTTGAGTTTTGTAAGAACCAACCCCTGTTGCGCCTGCATACAACGTCGAAGGTCGGAACCATGGATCAAGCTATATTATTTATGCGGGTGACGTGATCAAACAGCATGGAAAATGAGATAACCGTAAAACGAGGACTGGTTCTCATTCTGGTCGTGGTGACAGTAGTCATATTTGTCGGATTAGTGTGGTTAATCGCCACATACTTACCGTGGAACCAGTTGGGATTTCAGAGCCCAAGCGTTACACCTACAGCAGTTCATGCAGAAACGAATTGTACGTATCCAGTTTCTTATTGGAGGGAACATCCTGAGTTATACCCACCTCAAATCGTAATCGGGGGACAAGTGTATGGATCGAATGATATTGGTTCTATCTTATCTGAGAACCCGCTGGAAATAACCGGGCTACTTCAGGCGCAGCTACTGGCAGCGTTTCTGAACAACCTGGCAGGTGCGGACCAGAACTTCATTGCAACGACCATTTTTGAAGCTTATGGATGGCTGGTAAAGCATCCGACGGGAACCCAGATCGCAGACAGTGAGCTTGAAGCAGCGACCCGATTATTCAAAGTGTTGGAAGCATATAATGATGGATTATCGGGGGTATCACTGTGCGAAGGGATACAAATACCCACCTTGATCGTGACCAGCACGCCCACTGAAACTCCGACTGTTCTCTTAAGCATCACGCCCAGCCAAACCATCACACCCACTCCGAGTGAAACCCCTACGCCGAGTGAGTCTACGGCAACAGCAACCTATATATACATTGTGCCAACCCGCACGGCCATAGCGACAACCGAGCCGCCGGTTATCGTTCCATCGAACACCCCAATACCGCCGACTGAGCGGCCTGCACCGACAAACACACCACCGCCTCCTAATACACCCACTTACACCCTGCCACCGCCAACACCGACTTTTCCAATACTACCGACTTTACCTTAACTAACACCCTAGGGTAAATATTCAAATATAGTGAATAGGTATTTGTACACTTGGAACCATCCGAGTTGAATTTGGGTTACTGCAGCTGGAATACTGCTCAATGCTTAAACACTTCTATTATTTGTCATGAGGAATTTTAATCGTTGCTTCTCCATGGGAATTTAGCCAAATTATCAAAAGCTTTTTATAAAGAGTGTTGGTATATTTGATTCTCTATCAGGACTTAAGAAAGAGGAGGGATAGAAAAGGGGTAAAGTCGGAGAGGTCTCTATAAAAACCATTGATAATAAAGAGATAATGCAGGTGGAAAG
>JBAPSY010000362.1:0-5976 GCA_049281855.1 Anaerolineales bacterium | reverse complement strand
ATCCTGACAAGATGGCTGAAGCGTTGATTAATTTGAAGAATTCTCCATCGAAACGGCAATCCATGGGGGAAAATGGACTAAGGTACACAAAATTGAACCATTCACGCGCATCTTTAGCGGAAAATTTGATCATCCATTTGGAAAAATATATCCAAAGCTAAATACCCTTTTTATTAATTTTGGCGAATATCCTCCAAATAATATGGATGTAAAGAGCACTGGAGTAGAAATCGCTGCTACTTTCCATTATGATAGAATTGAACCATGGGTGAAAAAGTACTGGCTCGGAATCGGCGAGCACATCACGAGTATTTCATTCTTGAAACCATTGAAGCAGGAATAGCTCTTCAAGGGAGTGAGATCAAATCAATCCGGGCTGGTCAAATTAGCCTGGCTGAAGCATTTGTGCGCATTGATGGAAAAGAAGCATGGTTGGAAGATGCCCATATCGCCCCATATGAACAAGCCAGTATGAATAACCATGAACCTCGCCGACCGAGGAAATTACTGCTGCATAGCTCTGAGATCCGAAGATTGTGGAATACTGTTCGTCAAAAAGGAGTTACGATCATTCCACTTACGGTGTATTTAAAAAATGGTCGAGCGAAGGTGGAAATTGCCACTGCCAAGGGTAAAAAACTCTATGACAAGCGGGCAGAAATTGTCAAACGAGACACTCAACGAGAAATTGAACGACACTTACATAGTCGCGATTAGTATCTTATTCAAAGCTCGATACATTTTTGCATCACTTTAGGGTACTTATATGTTAGCTAATAATATTATTGCACTAATTATTACATTTGTTGTCGCATTGGCATGGCTAAGAATTAACGATTATCTGGCGCAACGAGGTTGGGTTGAAAGTCACCTCAGTCGAAAACTTATCCATATCGGTACAGGTCCATTGTTCGTCTTATGCTGGTTATTATTTAATGACAATCCAGTTAATAAACTACTGGCAGCTTTAGTACCGTTAGCTTTCACCATCCAATTTTTATTGATCGGCACAGGTTTCATTATAGACGAAGCGTCTGTAAAAGCGATGTCTAGAAGTGGTGATCGTCGTGAGATATTGCGAGGGCCGCTATATTATGGAATCATCTTTGTACTATTGACAATTATCTATTGGAAACATTCCCCAATTGGCATCGTTGGGTTAATGCTTATGTGTGGTGGTGACGGATTGGCAGATATTTTTGGTCGTAAATGGGGCAAGGTGAAGGTTCCATGGAATAGCGGTAAATCTCTGGCGGGTTCTCTTGGAATGTTATTAGGGGGTTGGATTTTGTCAGTTTTAATTCTCGGGATTTTTTCAGCTGCTGGAGTGTTTTCACTACCTATTCAGTCCTACCTTCTTCCAATAACCCTAATCGCCGTTGTTGGCACATTGGTAGAGTCATTGCCTCTAAAAGATATTGATAATATTACAGTCACTTTATCAGCTGTAATCATTGGACATTTGGTCTTTTAGTTTTTAATAGAATGCGATCTGTATATTTAGCTAACCATCCCGGCAAAGATTCGATCAACTTTTTCATGATCATCTCTGCATTCTCATAGTAGTAATTGACATTACCCTTATAAGCTTCCCCGCCATTTTCTCCCACCAAGTCAGTCACTCCACGGAGAACTAAACATCTTGTTTGGTTTTTAGTAGCAACCCAAGCGATTGCACCAGATTCCCAATCGCCTGCAATGGCTCCGTATTTGGTTTTTAATAACGGAATTTCCTTGCTGACCAAATCCCGGTCACCGGATACTAATAACGTGCGTTTTACCTTCAAAGGTAAGGGATCATTGAGCCAAGAAGTATCAATTTCTGATATATAGTGTTGGATATGCTCTTCCGGATCACCCATTTGTTCATAAATATCATAGATAAGGGTTTTATCAACCAATATTATCTCCCCTCTATCGATCTCTCCCTCAAAACCCCCACATGTACCAAGATTAATGATCATTTCTGGATGCCATAGGCTGATTGCATATTGTGTTGAGGCAGCTGCTGCCACTTTCCCCCAACCTCCATGGATAAACACGATGGGTTTTCTTAAATCTGGTAATTCCTTATAAGAATAAGTAAACCACTCCCCGTATGGAGACGAGGAAACACTGCTAACTGAGAAATACTTTCGCACCACTCGCCATTCTGCATTTGCAGAGATTAATACTACAAAATCCGGACTGATTATCATTTGCTCCTCTTTTTTCCATATTGACCTCCATCATTAGAAGGATTAAAATAACCGCAGAATTTTTTTTCAGGAGTTGGTATGCCTATTTATGAGTATGTATGCAAGAACTGTGGAAGACGCTTTGAAATGCTTCGGTCCATCAAAGAAGCGGATTCGCCCATTTCGTGTAAATCCTGCCAAAGCAGTCAAACTCAACGTGCCCTTTCGGTTTTTTTTGCTCAGAGTGGTTCCCAAATTATCGCTGGTGGGAACAGCAGCAGTTGTGCAGGATGCTCCAGTGGTTCTTGCTCATCCTGTAATACCCATTAAACTACACTACCAATGCTCATATCTAACTAGCTCGTCCAGATTCTTACGCACTTTGATTCTTGGTGTATCAGCTGGATAACCTAATGGGGTGAATAGTATCGGTTCAACATCATCTGGAATTGATAACACTATACGTGCATTCACTGCATCAAACGCAGCAATAAAGCATGTGCCCAAGCCGATATCTGAAGCAGCTAATACCATATGGTCCATGACTATGGCAATATCTACATCGAGATATTTCCTACCATCTCGTCTTAACCAAGCTATTTCAGGTAAACCACATACACAAATAATCATTGGTGCTTGAACGAACCATTCCTTTGGGTAAATGGATAGCAATTCCTGCTCCTTACCTTTGGTGTGAATCATAATGATTTGGAAAGGTTGTCGATTATTTGCGGTGGGTGCCAGACGCGCTGCATCAAGCACATACAACAATTTTTCTTCTTCGATTGGATCGGACTTGTATGCTCGAACAGAATATCGTTTATTTATCAAATCGATAATACTCATAATGACCTCTAGGCTAAAGAATAATAAACCGTTTGTGAAACAAGAATATGCATCCAATTTTACCTTATCAATCGATTCATACATAAAATAATTGGTAGCGGATTTTCTTGACACTATGCCTGAAAGGTTGTATCTTATGGCATCGAAATCTAAAGGAGACGCATGAAACATTATAAAGTTGCACTACTTGCCAATCTCAAGAAGAACGCCCCAAAATTCGAAGGTATGGCACAAGATCAATGGGACGACCTTGATTCTGAAAAAACTGTGAACGCACTAGTCGAAGCTGTTCGAGCCGGCGGTTACACGTGTGAATTCCTCGAAGGTGATATTACTTTATTTGAAACACTCATAACATTTAAACCAGATATTTGCTTTAATATCTGCGAGGGTCATTTCGGTGACGCACGCGAAGCTCAAGTGCCTTCTATATTAGAAATGATGCGGATACCCTACACCGGATCTAAAGTCCTTACACTAGCATTAGCATTGGATAAACCAATGACTAAGCGCGTTATTGCATTCCACGATTTACCAACACCTGAATTTCAAACTTTTGAACGGATCAATGAGCCATTATCGCCTGAAATGATTTTCCCCTTATTTGTCAAGCCGAGCCGTGAAGGGACCGGCATGGGAGTATCAAGGAACTCAATTGTCAATAATGAAGAAGAAATGCGTGAGCAAATTGCAATTATTATCGAGAAATATAAACAACCCGCATTAGTTGAAAGATATATTGAAGGTAGAGAAGTTACTGTTGGATTTGTTGGGAATCTTGTCGGTCCTGTCGCCCAACGTCTACCGGATGATGAAAATGCTCGTAGAATCCAGGCAGGTTTACATTTTCTTCCCCCCATGGAAGTAGACCTGGCACCTTTTTCGGATTCCGATACAGTCTACAGTAATCGCTTGAAAGTCGACCTTGCAGATAAGCTCAATTACCTTTGTCCAGCTCCCATTAGCGATGATTTGAGTTATGACCTAAACTGGTATGCAGCTGCAGTATTTCGCGTCATTGGGGCCTTGGATGTTTCCAGGGTCGATTTTCGCTTGGATGTTCATAACGACTACAAACCATACATTCTAGAGATCAATCCTTTGCCAGGGTTATCACCAGTTATATCAGATCTCGTGATTGAAGCCGCTGGAGAAGGAATCGGTCATACAGAATTGGTTAATATGATTTTGGAAACTGCCCTAGAACGTTATTTAATGATCTGAGTTTTTATTTCACTTTCTTCATTATGTTCCCCACCTACATTGAGACGCTCCACCCTATTTGACAGGGTTTCTATCTTATTAATTAGGGTCTGAATATCATTTTTTGTAGGTATTTGTCGCTCTCTTAATAACTCAATGATCCTTCCTTCGACATTCTCCCTTATATCTTCCTCCCTATAACTAACAGAGAGTAGTTTTCCGAGGAGTTGGGTTCCTACTTCTTGACTTAATTCTCCATTCCTAATGAGTAGATTTACACGCCGTTCAATTTCAACATCGAAATGGTGAATTAAGTTTAACGAATTAAATATATTTTGTCGGATTTCTTCTATCCGTTTACCCCCAGATTGAACCAAACTGAGCAATAAATTACTCGGCAAAAATCCAGCTCGATTTTTCTCTAGCTCGAAGATTATTTGGCTTAGGGTGATTGCTGTTATATCATTCCCCGTAATATTATCGATGATCTTAACTTTTTCTTGCTCCTTAACCAATTCCTCAATCTCTCCAAGTGTTATGTAGCACTTGGATTGAGTATTATATAGTTTTCGATTCCGATACCGTTTAATGATGACAGGCATATATATTCCTAAGCGATGAATTTGGCATATAATATTTGCCTGGAATCATTTTATCGACCTACTTTTTGGATTTGGTCAGCTCGTCAATCTTCTTTTCCAAAGCCGAAATTTTCTCACTCAGGTCATCAAAATCATTTTTTGTGGGTACTGCAAAATGATCAAAGAACTCTGCGATTCTTTTGTGACCAAATCCCTCTTCGCTATGAAGATATTTTTTACGGCGCTCTTTCATTTCCTTCAGAAGGTCTTCTCCATCTTTTTTAGCTATTTCCCCCCGCTCAACTAGCTTATCAATAAACTCTTCTATTTCATCATGCTTAAGCGCAATTGCACCAACGCCTGCTAGCATCATTCTTCTTACGAGGTCGTAAAATGAATGAATTTCTTTCCTTTCATCCTCTTTATTTAATTCTGGATTTGTCTCCATTTTAATATTTCCTTTCCTATTAGCTAAATAACGCAATGCGTTATTAATATTATAACACGCTGCGTTATAGTTTGTCTAGATTTTTATCCCTAATTGGATACTTTATAATCAGATAATAAGGTTATATTTCTTTCCAGGAGAATAATGAAACTTACAGCCCACAGCCTCAAGGGAACATAATTAATAACATTATGCTATTTGTATTGGGTGATTATCTAAATTGTCGAATATAGATAATTACAAATCCGGCTAAAAACATCCACAAAACTACGAGCATAATTGTTAATAATCTAACGCGTGGGGATTGGGTAAATAATTCATCACCCCCTGAGGGTCTTGGGGTTTCGGTGATAGAAACTGGTACAGGCGTTATAGTCACTGTCGATGTATTGGTTGATGCAGGGAAAATTAATGTGATTGCAGGCAAAGGCATTAGTGTTGTAGTTGAAGTATCTGAAGGTGTCGTAGATGGTGTAAAAGTGAGTGCAGGAGTTCCTGGAGTTTCAGTTGGGGGTTGGGTCGTTGTATCGGTTGGAGCTGTTACGGTCGCCAGATATTGTATGGCAGCATGAACAGGCTGAGAGGGAGTAATAATAAAAGTAATTAAAATCAGGATGCTAATCCATCCACGAAATTTCTTCATCGTTTGGATATTATTTCTTGTAGAGGACATTTTATCAGCTAGAACAATTTTACCAAAATAATGCAGCCTATTTATTCC
>JBAPSY010000361.1:0-13806 GCA_049281855.1 Anaerolineales bacterium | reverse complement strand
ACCATCGACGCACCTGGGGTGATTGTGACTGACACTATTCCGGGGAATGTGCAAATTGGGCCAATAAGCTCATCTCAGGGAAGTTGCGGGACCGGTAGTGTTATCCATTGCGACCTAGGTGTGATTCCTGCATATTCGACAGCTAACATTGCGATCGCGGTCACCCCCGTTGTTGGTGGAGTAATCACCAACAATGCGGTTGTAGGTTCACCCGGTTACGAGTTGGATCTGAGTGACAACACCAGCGAAGAAGAAACATTGGTAGATTCCATACCCCCGACAGTATATTGGCAAAAGCCGGTGAATACTGGACAAAACTATGTCACTTATGGTGGTATGGTCGGGTTAGAAGCGTCTGCGACAGACATCAATGATCAGGTTGCCTGGGTGGAGTTCAGATTATGGGACCACATTGGCAGCAGTTGGGTATCTGTCGGAATAGACAATACTTATCCATACCAGGTGCAATTTAAAAGCGATATACTTGCCCCTAACCAAATATACCAGATGTTCGTACTAGCGGCTGACCGGGCGGGAAACCTATCGAACCCAACTGACCCTCAACACCCCTCGGTTATTTATATTATACGAAAATTATTATATATTTTAGAATTGCCACTGATCATCAAATAACATAATAGACTACAGATTTTATTACTATCAGCTTTATCTAGCATCATTGATGTTTTGCAGAAAACAATGATGCCCAGGTTGATTCCAGACTGCCGGCACAGATTTAAGCTATCTGTGGAAGGATTTCATTCCAGATTTTCGTTAATGAGCGGTACGAAGGGCAGGTTGGATTGATTCCAAACCGCTGGTCAAGAAACCAGTGGGCAGGGAAAGGGAGGCCATCGAACTACTAGTCTTGTTAAGCTCAGATGATGGGATGTAATAGAGGCTGATCTCATCACCAGCTTCGGCCTGGTAGGTGTAGAGGAGATAAGAACCATCCGGGCTCCAATGGGCGTCGCGGTAACAGCATGATCCATTCGGAGCGAGCTCTCGGCTCTGGTTTTGGTCAAGGTTGTAAAGCTGCAAATCCCCAAAGCCGGCATTATTCATATATCCATTCAATAAAAGCTGGTTGGTTCCATTCCAGGAAAGCCCCGAGATTTCTGGGTGATCATAATACCCGCGCAAAGTGAATAAAAAGTAAGTGGGGAGGATTTCCGTTACCACCAGTGGGGAGGCTGTACACTGGCTAAAATCCATGATACTGATCTCATCGCGATAGACCCCGTCCACTGATGTTGAGAGCAAAATTGCCAGGCGATCATCGACGAGAGACCAATTCACAGCCTTTATAACATCTTTGGTATTGTAGGGTGCATAGAAGGAACATTGTATATGGGAAAGGATATCCGCTGGGAGACTGACCTTGCGTAAACTGAACAATTGAGAATACGGTAGAAGATAAAGATCGGTTTGGGTAAGCCCTAAGGCAACTTTTTGACCATCTGGCGAGATATCAAAAGCACTTATGGAGGGGATTCCGGTAAAACATGTGAGGGTGAGAACCTGCCTGGTATGCAGACCCACCAAGTTGATACAGTTTTCGGAAGTGTAAACGATGGACTGGCCATCTGGCGACCAATGCGGGTTAGATTTCTTTAACCCATCGGTGGTTAGCTGGAGGAGGTCAGTACCATCCAGGTCAGAAACCCAGATATCCGAGGACTTCACGAAGGCAAGCTTATCTGCCTGACCAAGAATGATTGGCGTTTGTAAGGAGGAAGCTTCTGTTCCTGAGGCTTGAGCAGCGGGGTTGTTTTGAATAAGAGAATTATTCGGGGGACTGCTGGAAAGCGTTAACAGTGAAAATGGAAACACGCCCAAGGACCGTAAGACCAATGTCAGAGATAGGACGAGGATCACGATAAAACCAACTAACCAGCCCCACAAAGGCATCGTACGACGTCGTTTCAGCAGCGGATCAGGTCTGGATGTGGAAGGAGCAAGGTGTTTTTCCGCCTGAGGCAGGGCGCTCACCGTCAGAGGACTAAAGGTATTTATTACCCCGCCATTTTCTCCGGGAATGGAGGTTTTGCTACCATTCGTTTGCAAAGGTTTTGCCGCTGTGGCACCACGTTGTCTGGGGGTAGCATGCGATTTTTTAGGCGGAAGAATCATCGTAGAACGGATTCCAGGACGTTTGGTGGTAGTACTCGCTGTGGTTTGAATTACTGGCTTTTTATGCACACCAGTTGTGGCGGCTTGAAGAGCCTTGGCAAATTCTCCAGCTGTCTGATAACGGTCATCCGGGTTTTTTGCCATGGCGGTATCCAGAACTATCTGGATGGCGGAGGGCAGGGTTTTGTTTTTCTCATAAATCTGAGGCACTGGATTGACCAAATGCATCATCATTACTGAAGCAGCGGTGGTACCGTAAAATGGTACTTCTCCGCACAGCATGTGATAGAGCACAATCCCCATAGAATAGATATCTGAGCGACCATCAATTTCTCGATCACCCTGGATCTGTTCCGGGCTCATATAAGCCGGAGTGCCCATGACGGAGCCGTCACTGATGTTGGCAAAACCGATGGTTTCTCTCAAACGGGCGAGACCGAAATCTGAAAGAAATACATTATCATATTTGTCGAATAACAGGTTGTCTGGCTTGATATCGCGATGCGTGACACCCCTGGCATGGGCTGTATCAACTGCAGGAGCCAGGCGTAAGTACATATCCAAACAATCCCTTAGGAGTATGGGACCTTTTCTTAGTTTGTCACCCAAAGAGCCACCGGACATGTAGCGCATGACAATATAAGGCTGCTCATCTTCTTCACCCATGTCATAGACCGGTACAATGGCGGGATGTTCAAGCAAGGCGATCATCAGGGCTTCACGCTCAAATCGCTCGCGAAATTTGGATGAGTGTAAATAATAGGGTGGCAATATTTTGATGGCAACTTCACGCTGCGAGCGCGGGTCATAACCCAGGTAGACAGCAGACATGCCGCCCTGACCGATTAACGATTTGATGTCGTAACGCCCAATATGTGTTAGTTCCATTGTAGTGGTTTATTATTGTAGCCACTGTGGGTGGAATAGACAAGGTTGCAATGATACAGCTTACAGCTTTGATAGGACTTAGATCACACAACCATTATCCTGGACCTGCCTAGATATCCAGGTGGTTATCTACCCATATGGGCGATGTGGGGGAGAGTAATTTTATTTATACTCAATGGCAGATAAACAAAACATATAAACATGTTTTTTTGTAGACATCCTTATTATGGAGGTAGATTATGGCTAATGAAACTAATCCATTGACTGCTCTTTCGAACTCGTTGGTTCAGGCAGTGGGAAAAGCAGGGGAATCGACAGTTTTAGTGAATGGACGGCACCGCATGCCAGCAAGTGGAATTGTATATGCACCAGATTTAATCCTGACAGC
This sequence comes from Anaerolineales bacterium, assembly GCA_049281855.1. Lineage (GTDB taxonomy): Bacteria > Chloroflexota > Anaerolineae > Anaerolineales > UBA4823 > FEB-25. Next base: position 10,397 of record JBAPSY010000361.1, on the reverse strand, counting down.
AGACCATGTGGTTGAACGAGATGAGGACATATCTGTAATGCTTGCGAATGGCACAAACGTCAATGTAACCATCGCAGGGCGCGACCCTGGAAATGATCTGGTGTTGCTACGCCTGGATAAAACGAGCGCCACACCAGCGGAGAAAGCGAACCGTGATGCAAATGTTGGGCAAGTGGTAATTGCTCTTGGACGACCCAGCCAGGAAGGGATTGAAGCCAGCCTTGGGATCGTGAGTGCTGTGGGAGGACCTGTGAGAACCGGTCGCGGTGGATTGTTGGAACGTTACCTCCGCACGGATGCAATCCCGTTTCCTGGATTTTCAGGAGGACCGCTGATTGATACAGAAGGGAAAGTGGTTGGGTTGAACACATCTGGACTGGCTCATGGTGCTGCGATTACCATCCCGGCATTTCTCGCCTGGTCGGATGCGGAAAACCTGGCAAAATTCGGTTATATTAAACGCGGGTACCTGGGGATTCGATCTCAGCAGGTAGAATTATCACCCGAGCTGGGCAAAGCACTCAGCCGGGAACAGGAAGCGGGCTTGTTATTGATTTCTGTGGAGAGAGGCAGTCCTGCGGAAGCGGGTGGTTTGATGGTGGGAGACATCCTGGTGGCTATTGATGGGCAATCGATCATCGACCACGACGCGCTCATGGTCCATCTTACCGGGGAGACGGTGGGAAAGCCCATCTCGATACAGGTACTTCGGGGTGGACAACCCTTGACCGTTGCGGTAACGGTAGGAGAACGAAAATAAGCCAATATTTCATTGCACCTCCACGGATCTACTAGATAAAGCATTGGGAGGCAAATCGTTCGATATAATTACCAGCATGAGGTTGAATTGATCCGGGTAACTATCGTCGCGCCAGCAATCGCGGTCAGAGCTGGGCTGAGAGCATTATTAAGTGATGACCCGTCCATACAAGTCATTGCCGAAGCTACTGATCTAACGAAAATAGAAGAAACACAAACCGAAACAGATGTGGTGGTTTGGTCACCTTCATCATCGTTGGATCCAGATCCAGTGCGTAGCGAACTAAGCAATTTGAGAATAGGTGACACGGCTGCCTTGCTGGTGATCCACAATAATCCGAAGGTAATGGAAACCCTGACCCGACTAGCCGTGCGAGGATGGGGTGTATTGGCACCAGAAGCAACTCAGGCAGAACTGATTGCCAGCATTCAAGCCTTGAATGAGGGATTGGTTGTCACCAATCCAGTCTGGTTAAACCAAGTATTCATGAGCCAAACCACCCGGAAGGAGGCAGATAATGATTTGGTCGAGCCTCTCACTGGAAGGGAAATAGAAATATTACAATTATTGGCACTTGGGCTGACCAATAAGCAGATAGCAGCAAGATTGAGGATTAGCGCACATACGGTTAAGTTCCATGTTTCTACAATATTCAGCAAGATGGGAACGACCAATCGCGTAGAAACTGTAAATCTCGGATTGAAAAAAGGTTTGATCCTTCTATAAAACAAAGGTGGCAAATGGGTAGGTTCCATTTGCCACCTTATGTCTACACAATAGGTTTAACGCTGTATTAGGGGGAGGAAAGTGAGGCGGGCAATGGATGAGGTGGCGTACATGAGATCCCCTAAGGTAGCTGAGTAGTAGCTGGCTACTGGGAAATCTCCGGGGGCAATTGCGATGGAGGGATTCCATCCGACATCACCCTCATTATCAATGATACCGAAGAGCCAACCAGAGCCTGTTGCATGGGCATAGCACAAACTGGTGGCTGAAAGATTGTAATAGGCGATGTGAGGGAGACCAGCACTGTCCAATGCCAGGGAGGGAAAGAAACCCGTACTACCGATCGTATCCACTGATTCAACGTGCCAATTCGTTCCATCAAACCAGGCATACTTGAGGTCATCGTTATTATCAGAGAAATAGGCGATATGGGGGTGACCAGCACTGTCCAAAGCTAAAGAAGGATAAAGACCAGTTTTTAGTGAAGTATCTACAGCTTTAACCATAAAAGCAGTTCCGTTCCAATAGGAATAAATCAAGGATTTATAGGTTTGGTTATAGTATGCGATGTGGGGCCGGTCCGAGGCATCCAGCTTGAGGGAAGGGTAAAGCCCAGTAACATCATTACTATGATCGGCGATGAATGTGACCCAGTTGGTGCCAGACCAATATATATACTTAAGGTCAGTGTTTTGGGCATCATAATATGCGATGTGCGGATTATCTTCATTGTCCAGGGCGATGGAGGAATAAGAACCGACATTAAGACTAGAGTCTATGGTGGCTGATGACCAGGCGCTGCCCGTCCAAACCGCATATTTCAACGTCTGATGGGAGATATCATAATAGGAGATGTGCGGATTCCCCGCCGAATCCAATTCGAGGGAGGGGTGAAGACCGACTTCGCCGACGAAATCTATCACCTGGTTTTTCCAGGATGAACCATCCCACCAGGCATACCTTAAATCATCATGGGTGTCATCAAAGTAGGCAATGCGGGGATTCCCGGTTGCATCCAATGCCAGAGAGTTATAAACGCCAACGTCTGCTCCCTGGGCGAGCACACTGATAGACCAAATAGTTCCATCGAAGGAGGCAAAATCCAAGTCACCTTCACCAGCATTATAAAAAGATATGCGGGGTTTGTTGAATGTATCCAGGGCAAGCGAAGTGTTCAATCCGAGGTAACCTGTACTGGCGGCAACCTGGAGCTGCCAGTAAGTACCCGTCCAGATGGCAACCCTCAGATTAGCTTCATCTGCGTCGAAATAACTGATGCGAGGCTGGAAATCACTGGTCATTGCCAGGGAGGTGTATTGACCGACATGGGCATCCGCATCAACCGTTTGAGGTGTTACCCAGCTGGTACCATTAAAATATGTATAGCGAAGATGTTCATTAGTCTGGTCATAGTAACTGATCGCAGGTCTCTGGTTTTGCCCCAATGCGATGGAAGTATATTGACCCGTATCCCCGGTGATATCCAAGGATTGTATGACCCAGTTAGAGCCATTGAATGAGGCAAATTTTAGATTACCGTTGGTTTTGTCATAATAGCTGATCTGTGGGTACCCGGCTGTGTTCACAGCGAGTGAGGAGTAAGATCCGACATCACCAGTAAAATCAACAGTCTGGGAAATCCAACTGCCGAGGAGGGTGTGGGCATACTTCAGGTTTCCATTGGCAGAATCGTAATAACTGATATGGATATTCCCACTTTTATCAACAGCAATGGAATTGTATAGCCCATAACCAATCAGGTCGGAGATGGGTAAGATGTCAGCGGGATCATTGACATCCCCAGGTAAACCGCTCGGGAATGATCGCCACTCACGTTCTCCCACATAGCGATCGGTGATACCAGGCGTCATATTGGAATTTGTGGTATTCCCCTCAGCAGTCAAAGCATATTGGTCAAGGGTAGAGATGATCCAATTAGCACCATCATAGTACGCATATTTAAGTGCGCCATGGATGGAATCGTAATAGCTGATATGGGGCTGATTCAAGCTGTCCAATGCAAGGGAGGCAAACAAGCCCACACCATCGGATGGGTCTACAGTTTCAAAGTTCCAATTCGATCCATCGAAATATGCGTAGTATAGTTGGTCACCACCAAAGGCAATATGTGGGAAATTATTGGAATCCAAACGCAGGCTGCGATCGCCCATGTAGTTGAAGAGCATGGGAGCATCTGCACTGAGAGGTGCCCAGGTGAAGTTGTTAATACCCGCTTGATCTGTTTGGGTGCTGGCATCAACTCGATTAGCTGTTGGAAAAACCATGCAGGTAAGGATGGTGAAGGTAAAGAGAACTTTATGCCAATATGGATGGTCTCTAAACCATAATTTCCATGAATTCACAGGATGAATTTTGGATGTTAGAGACATGATAACCTCCTGGTCGTTTCCGACTCAAACACATTCTACCAAATTTATCACTGAAATTGTAACTAGAAGTATAGAAGTGACGTATTAAAAGCATGAGTGGTTCCGGCGGTATAATGGAAGAGAATTATGGGATTCCGGTAAATCTCATTCACAATGAGGCTCAATGGCAGGAATAAAAGACATTTCTTCAGTTTGGAAGAATATCAAAGAAATCGATCTGAAACCGATCAGGGATTCAGCCACCCATCCCGTCAGGATGGTACTGGTCGGCGCGCAAGGCTCTGGCAGACATACGCTGGCAGAACAAATGCGGACTGACCCGGCGCGACCGGGAGTGCATACCCAATCGGCTCTGGCGCTGATCTCCGTGGACGCGGCTGCTGAGGCACCCGTGGCGCATTTGATCATCGTCCTGGTAGACGCAACACGAACAGATTTTTCGGAAGAGCAAACCCTGGTAAAAAAGTGGAGTGAAGGCGGGAAAAATGTGCTGGTTTTCATCAATAAGGTCGATTTGGTAGAGGGTAACATTGTGGGGGATGTCCGGCAGGGGTGGCTCGCATCCAGGGTAATCTATGGTTCGGTCAACGATATTTCATATTTAGAACGAGAATTCATCCCGACGGTGTTGGAGCTTTTACCTCAACAATACATCGCACTCGGCAGACAGTTCCCCCTGTTTCGATTGACGGTAGCACGCCAGCTAATCAATGAGACCTGCTTTTCAAATTCTGCATATTCATTCAGCACGGGTTTAGCTGAAATCGTCCCAGTATTGGATATACCATTGAATGTAACTGATATGGTTGTATTGACTAAAAGTCAGGCATTCCTAGCTTATAAATTGGGACTGTTGTTAGGGTTTTCCACCCGTTGGCAGGATTATGTGACCGAGTTTGGTGGTGTGATCGGTAGCGGATTCGTATGGAGGCAAATCGCACGTCAATTAATCGGCCTTATCCCCGGATGGGGAATTGTGCCCAAGGTGGCAATCGCATATTCTGGAACTTATGTGGTGGGAAATGCCATCCTAAGCTGGTATCTGACTGGACGAAATCTATCTCCAAAACAGATGAAGGCTTTGTCTGTGCAGGCTTTCGCCAGGGGGAAAGAATATGCACGTAAACTCGGCAAAAGGATCCCCAGACCAAGGTTAGGAAAAGGAAAGAAAGATAGGCTACCTGCACCTCAAAAAAGGCCAGGGCTGACGCAGGGTGAAATCGTGATCATCACGAAAAGCAGCTCTTTCCCGGTAGATGTCTCTCCGGAAAGCACAACCACCCCGGTGGCGGCTACAAATGAGCAAAAAGAGACGTTATCAAACGGTAGTTTGGCTGCAGACAGGGCAATCGGAGGAAAATCACGCCCAGTGAAACGAGTGCGGATAGATTGGCGCAAGAAAAAAGAGCTAGCCCATCTAGCGAACACGCGTATCTGTCCGCAATGTGGAAAAGACTCTTCAGTGGATGCCAGTTTTTGCCAATATTGCGGATTTAAGTTTGACAGGTAAACTTATTCTTTGGCTGGTTTGACAATCAAGAAAAAGTTAATTAATATTGAAACATTGGTCAGGCGAGCAATGATAGGGAATTGAAAGTATAAAGGAGGAAGCAATGGCAGGAGCACAGTATCGCCTTGTGGTACGGCAGGGACCCATCCCTGGACAGGTTTTTGAGCTGAACAGAAATGAGGTTTCGATTGGCCGGGACATTTCCAATGATTTTGTGATCAACGATGCTGAGGTTTCTCGAAAACACGCCCGACTGATTTTGGAGGGGGATCGCTATAAAATTGAGGATCTTAACTCGACTAATGGAACCTACATCGACGGACAACGCCTGATTGGTCCACATGTTATGGCAATTGGTGAAATCATCCTGTTTGGTGATAACATCGGTGTGATTTTCGATGGTGTGCCTGCCGATCCGGATCTAACTGTTCCAAGCCCGATCGTCCTGGGTATGACACCTGTTGCAGCTATGCCCGCCCCGGTAGATAGTTATTCACAACCTGCAACTCCATCCCCTCCGCAGGTGGGATATCAACCCACCGCAGAACAAGCCACGCCAGACATCGAGACCGAACAAGCGGTGGAGGCAGGTAAAAAACCAGTCAACACATGGCTGCTGGCAGGGTGTGGTTGCTTGCTCGTGATCCTGGTTTTGGCAATAGCACTCTTTGTTTTTATTGACCAGCCTTGGAACTCAGGAGGAGGCTTGTATTGCGTTTCACCCTTTGATATCATCTTCCGAACCTTAGGATACTGCCCTTAATTTATACAGGAAGTTTTACTGGTTGATCACATGCTGGTAGCAGCTTTATCCTGATGTGAGCTAATGAACAGGATTTGAGGTTAATTTCAAATGAACGAGAATGGTGACCGGGGAAGATCGTAGTTGGATTTGTTGGCCCTAGTTCTATCATTTTTGGGGGCGATCGTATCCATTGGAGGGGCACTGTTAACATACTCTTCCCAAGCACAGATACCTGATGCGCCTCTTTGGCCATTACCAGGTTTTGTCTTGCTTGATTGGGTAATACTTGGGTTAATGGGTTTCCTGGCTACTTTTTTAAGCTTTCGACAATCATCAGCAAAGTGGATGCAAGTAGCCTGGTTTATCACAGGAGCGTTTATACCTCTAATCGTTTTAGGAGCATTATCAATAGGATTGTTCGTACTGATTGCGTTTCTACTATTTGTGATTTCTACTATTATATTGGCGATTCGAAGAAGAGCAAAATGGCTGGAAAGCTTTGGGATATTGATGCTCGGTGCCGTCTGTAATCTTGGGATTCTGTTGATTGTGATTACACTTGGCAATCGAAACCTCTGAAGATAATTACCACCACACAATATTTGTATAGTTTATATTGTCATGGTTCGATGGACCATTGACCCCCAGTAAGCTGCAGACTTAGGGGAATCAAATCTGGACTGGTCGAACTGGTAACCTTGGTGATAGCCGTATCCCCACTGATGCTGATGGTTTGCACTTCATAACCCTGCTGTTGGAGGGTGGCTGAAATCGAAAGATAGTCAGCGGCATTGATGGACATTGAGAATGGATCTGTAATCCCATGTTCAATGGCATCCAGCACAGTACTGATCACTTCCAGAGTTTGGCTTGCCGATGCATTATCTTGTATAGATATTTGCTGACCGGCAGTGATTAAAAGAGTTTCCAATGCCAGGTTTACCGGGGTATGAGGGTGACGCAAATAATCTGCCACGATGCCGCGCTCGCGCATGGTTTTATTATCCAATAACCAGGCAGTGCGGAAGTACGCGGAAGGATCCAAGAGCTGCTGGTAGCGGCGCATGGTGTCATAATAGTTCACGGTCAGGCGAACATCATCCACCCAGGCTGAAGTGTCGGCTTCCTTACCCAAGGCTGCCAGGAAATCCTGCTCAAGCTGGGAAAATGAGATGTTGAAGTGGAATTTCAAGGCTGCGTCTATGGCATCTGATTGACTTTCACCCTGATGGGAATGGATATCACGGTAGAAGGAGAAGAAAGCGTCCTGCCCGTAAGTTTTGACCATATGTTCGATGAGGGAAGCACCTTCCAGATATCCGATCTCATGTTGAGAAGCATAAAAGTCATCTGCAAGGGTTTTCAGGGGGATGTACCAGTTCAGGTAGCCATCCAGTAGAGTGGCGGCACGGGGCATGAGCGGTTCGAGTTTGTAGTGACCCCCGGTCATATACACCGCAAGTCCTTCAACAAAGATGGTAGGACGAAAATCGCCTCCCAATTGACCGTCAATAGCATGGATCATTTCATGATGCACTACCAAAGCCCAAGAATTTGAGGCGTAGTTGCGGTCGAGATAGGAGACGCTAATCTCAGTGCTGGTGAACCCTCCATGTCCCAACAGACGAGGCAGGACGGTGATGGTGATAGGCTCGGTGAAGTTTGATCCCATCTTTTCGATCGTATCCTGGGCTTGTTCATCGACCATGGTAGCTAATGTGGGCAGGTCGCGTTCAGAAGCAGTGTTGGTAACGTAGAAAATGGTGCAGCAGTGTGTCTGCGTTGAAACCCAATGAGCGGTAGCCTGGTCTTGAGGTATATCGCTGGAAGGCTGGAGGGTGACTTGTTCGGTCCATGCATATCCTTGGGGTTGGACTTTAAATGATAGGGTGTGCTGGCCAGGAGAAAGATTCTGGGTATTCCATGCCCAAATCATGGTTGCTTCATAACGTCCTTGAATGCCCCAGGCAGCAAAGTTAACCGGACCAAGCATTGGACCAGCCGGTGAGTCGACCTGAACCTGCAGGTTTGCATCCTTCACATCCAACCCAGGTGGGGAAATCACTTCAAAACTTACCTGATCACCCACATAGAGAACATCATCCGGATGGAAAAGAATCGTGAATGGTTCGCTGAGTGGGTTGGGGGTTGCACTGGAAGGAGTGGTGGGAGTAGATGCCAGCGGGCTGGGAGTAGATGAAGGGGTCTGAGACGGAACCGGTGATGAAGGAACGGTCGTTGATATTGTGGGAAGGGAGGTAGGTGAGACAGTTGGAGTAGCCTGGATGAATAGATTCGTAATACTCGCACAGGAAAGTGTAAGTATGAGGATGAATATCATTATAAAAATGCGACGCATACCCATATTATAAAATACATAGGGGTGGTAGAATAAATTCAGTCAAATGAAAATAATCACAACTAAATTCTGAGGAGGTTCCCATGTCACCGATGTTCGTCCCTGGTCCGGTAGATGTGTCTCCGGATGTGTTGCAACAACAGACGAAAGCAATGATCCCGCATCGCAGCAAGGATTTCGAGACCATTTTCCAGCGGTCCGCGGATAAATTACGCCAGATTTTTTATACTCAATATCGAATTTTTATCATGACCAACTCCGGCAGTGGTGCGCAGGAATCAGTTGTGCGCAACCTGGCCAAGGAGCGCGTACTAAACTGCATCAATGGGTCTTTTGCCAAGCGGTGGTACGACGTATCAATCGCTAATGGCAAGCTTGCAGACAAGGTCGAGGTACCCATGGGACAGGCCATCCTGCCCGAGATGGTCGAGGAAGCGCTTAAGAAGCAGAAGTACGAGCTGATCACAATCGTGCATAACGAGACTTCCACCGGGGTGCAGAACCCGGTGAGGGAAATTGCGGAAGTTGTGCACCGGGTGAGTCCAGATACACTGATCGCAGTAGATGCGGTTTCCTCCTTGGGCGGGACGAAGATCGAGATGGATGCATGGGGGCTGGACGTCCTGTTCACATCCTCACAGAAATGTATGGCCCTACCGCCTGGGATAGCATTAACTGCAGTCAATGACCGTGCAATGGCTCGGGCAGCTGAGGTGCCGTATCGTGGCTGGTACTTTGATTATCTCCTGCTGGAGAAGCACCGCCTCAAGGATTCCACACCGATGACACCGGCGATGTCGTTGATCTATGCGTTGGATTACCAAATTGACCGGATATTGGCAGAAGGCATCGAGAACCGTTTTGCACGTCACAGTGCGATGGCAAAATACTCACAGGAGTGGGCTATTAAAAAAGGTTGGCCATTGTTCGCTCCCGAGGGGTATCGCTCACAAACCATCACCGTGGTAGTGAACCCACCAAGCTTCGATTGTGGGGAATTCAATAAATTCGTTGCCCCACGCGGTCTGAGGTTGGCAAATGGATATGGTGATATGAAGGGCAAGACTTTCCGCATCGCGCATATGGCGGAGATCCAGATGAGTGATTTGGAGAATCTGCTACACGGTATCGATGAATTCATGCAGGGTAAGTAAAGCTTATTGAGCCATCAGAGACGTCCCCGATGGGACGTCTCTTTGCTTAATTCAATATTTTGGCAATATTTTGGCAATATTTTGGCAATAATCTGGCAAGATTATGATAGACACCGTTGACGTCAGGATTGACAACCTGGTATATGGTGGGGATGCACTCGGAAGGCTGGCTGATGGCAGGGTGGTTTTTGTGCCGTTCGCCATCAGCGGGGAGATGGTGCGCGTGAGGTTGGTGGAGGATAAACCTCGACATGCGCGAGCAGAGATGGTGGAGGTGTTGGAACCATCCCCAGAGCGGGTTATTCCCCGCTGCCAGCACTTTACAACTTGTGGCGGTTGCCATTACCAACAGATTAATTATCCAACCCAGCTAAAAGTAAAAGCTGCTATTTTAAGGGAACAGCTGGAACGGATTGGTGGTTTGCGGGATTTTCCGGCAGTCGAGATTGAGGCAGCACCAGAACCCTGGTACTACCGAAATCACATTCAGTTTCACCTCACGAACGAGGGTAAATTGGGCTTCCAGAAAGCACATTCCAACCAACCCTTTGCCATCCGAGAATGCCATCTGCCGGAGGTGATAATCAACCAGCTGTGGCCTCAGATTGAAATTGAACCTTTATCGGGACTCGAGCGCGTCAGCTTGAGGTTGGGAGCGGAAGAAGATGTGATGCTCATCCTGGCGAGCACCGATCCCAAGGTAGTGGATTTCAGCATTGAAGACGTGGCGATTTCTGCGGTGCAGGTCGGACC
>JBAPSY010000360.1:0-3015 GCA_049281855.1 Anaerolineales bacterium | reverse complement strand
TTTTCGCAGCGCCCGATCATCACAAATGGTAAATTATGCTGGCGTAGTAATTTCACCCGCAAATCATCCATTCGAATTTCCATCAGGACCATTCCATCGCACTGGTTTGTGCGATAAAAATCTAATAGGCTATTTTCTTCAAGGTATTGGGTTACCAAATGGAGAGAATAATTGTGCTCTTCACAAGCTGTTGTTGCCCCTGTTATGAAATCGAGAGATACTTGGGTGGATATAGCTAACTTATACGGGTAATGCAAAGTAATTACTCTTGTTTTGCCTGATGTTATCTGCTGCCATTGCATGCTGCGCGCATACCCCAGTTCGTCAATTACATTTAATACCTTCTGACGTGTCTCTTCCGAGACATCTGGCTTGTGATTCAAGATCCGAGATACCGTGGCCACTGACACATTCGCCAATCTTGCCACATCTCTAATCGTTGCTTTTTTCTTCATATACAACTAACCATTTCCTAATCTTTAATGTAACTATTACCGTAACTAGTTACAGTTTACACTAAATTTAATTTTTGTCAATAACTTATTAATTTTCCCCCGTGGTTTTTCTTAAAGTCGCGGGTGTGTTGAAAAGAACAAGCTTCTTCGGTAAACTGGGGGTTCCAAAACAGACTTTCAGCTGGCGTCTACGAGGAGATTAGTGGCAAATATACCAATTACTGTATCACTTGAAGTGTGATAGGTCATGACTATAGCTGAACCGGCTTCATCTTTTCCAGCAAGATGCAATGTCGAAACGAACTTATGGTGAAATTGAAAGCAAATGAGAATTACTTCGGATCAGGAACTATATCACCCTCTGTTACCGCTTGCGTAGATTTCCGTTCGATGATCGAAACTGGCAATACGATTTCTTGTATCCCATCAGTGACTTGCCCGTCAAGGCATTCCAACAGCCGCTTGGTGGCACGCCGACCCATCTCGTAAGCCGGCTGAAATGCTACCGTTAAAAAAGGCTCCACTACAATGGCCGCGGGCAGATCGTCGAACCCCACCACTGACATCTCTTCAGGCACAGTCACTCCCGCATCGTGCAGGGCCTTCAACGCTCCGATAGCGATAAAGTTGTTACTGGCGAAAAGTGCTGTTGGTCGAGGTGTCATTGCAAGCAGGTCATGCGTCATCTGGTACCCGCTTTCGAGAGAAAATTCCCCATAGATGATCAACTGGTCTTCTGTCTCCAAACCAGCCTCTTGCAACGCCTGCTGGTATCCGGCGACACGATCATCGGCTGATGATACCCCGCTCGGGCCACTTAGGATGGCAATTCTCCGATGACCCAACTTCAGCAGCAACTGAACCAGTTGATAAGCCCCCCCGCTGGAATCGCAGCGTACCACGTCGGCCTCTTTATTTGGTAGTCGCCGGTCCAATAAAACAACCTTCACATTATGATGGTTCAGTAATTCAATCGGATTCTCTTTACTGCGGGCTGGTACCAATAATATCCCATCTACCCGTTTCTGAATCAGAGCTTCCAGGTAGCGCGCTTGCTTGCTTGCCGATTCGTCGGTGTTGCAGAAAATCACATTGTAGCCTTCTTCACTGGCAGCATCCTCGACCCCGCGTGCCACCGTTGTCCAGAAAGGATTGGTTATATCAGTTAACACAAGTGCCAGCGTACGGGTCCGCTTCGAACGCAAGCTACGCGCAAGGAAGTTGGGAACGTACCCAAGCTGTTTAACAGCCTGGTTCACGCGTTGACGCACTTCAGCACTAGCATATCCAGAGTTGTTAATGACTCTGGAAGCGGTAATGGGGGCTACTCTAGCTAATTTGGCTACATCGCGAATGGTTGGCATCTGATTGAAGATTATTCCTTGCTATATCGTTTCTAGAAGAGTATAACCGATTATATTCCACTCTTCTATAAATGCGATAAATGAAATTAAAGCTCTGGCTTCATTGGTAAAAGTATTCCAATATGCACCGTAATTACAGGAATTAATGGTATTTCTAGCGAGCAAAGTTCGAAATCTACGCAGATACCAAGATCATATTCGAGAATTGGATTGAATCACCTGTTCTTATTAGCCCGATGGCTTGAGGAACCCGTAATTTGAATTCAATGTGGGGTTCATATGTAATTGGAATTTCACCCCTGGAATTTGCATACGTTTGCCGTAACTCAGGCGAATTATTCGCCATAAATTCTTTCGCCATATATATCTGTCCAATCATGAAATTTGCTTTCAGGGCTTCAAATACCTCCAACACCGTGGGAATATCATCCACCAGTGAGATGTCCACCGTTTCAATCGTCGGCCAATATGGAAAGCCACGATCCACGATAACCAATGTATTGGTGTGACGTACCCGTGCAATCAGGGATAAAATTTGCGGATTGAGAATACCTTTTATGATCATAGTGCTCTGCCTTTCATAAAAGCGATTGTTATTAATACAAATTCCACCAATTGCTACCCAGGGACCATCCACTTCCTTGGACCCCGTATATGCAAATGGGTAACCTAACTTTTAGTCGCTTCAGAATCAATGCGCATCAAATTAAGTGTGCTTGTTGTGTTTGCTGCAGTAACTCAACAAGTAATTTCACATCCTGCTCACGTTCGCGAGAACACACCATCACGACATCATTAGTGTCGACGATCACTAGATCTTGTACTCCCATCACGGCGACTAATCGTTTATCTCCAAAAACCAGGGTGTTTTTAGTATCTATTTTTATATGTGGTCCAACGAACACATTATCATCAGCATCTGTGGGTAAAAGTTCGAACAGGTTGCCCCAGCTTCCAATATCCGTCCAGCCAATGTTGACCGGTATAACAACCACTTGGAAAGCGTCTTCCATGATGCCATAATCGATAGTCTCTTTCTTTACCCGAGACCAAACTTGTTCTAACACGATGCTATATTCGGGAGTGCCCAGAGCTGCTTTAACTTCCATCAACTGTGAATAAAAATCCGGCATTTGGCGCTTAAATTCTTTCAGAATACGTTTCGCCTGCCACACGAACATACCGCTATTCCAGGA
>JBAPSY010000359.1:0-6547 GCA_049281855.1 Anaerolineales bacterium | reverse complement strand
GTGTTATGAGGATATGCAATTTTTATCCTATAATTCTCAATCTCTAAAATGCAATAATATTATCTCATAACTAACTTACTCATTCAATAGTTAAGAGCTGAGCCCCTCCCAGTTATGAGGAAGTGGCACAACTCCATACCACCGACCCTCTCGTCTCTTTTTATTAGTATTGTTTGACGCTATAACTACGTGTACATAATTCCTTGAATACTATCTTACCTCCGCAATATATAATTTTAAGAATTCATTAAAGGATGCATTTGTATAATAATGCTGACCTTTCCACCCCCACTTTAATTGCGATGGGTTTTTATTCTTTAGGTCGAGAATGGTGGTAACCGTGCTTGCAATCCTACGCCGAGATAATTGCTTGCATTACAATAGCAAAGCCGACCTGTCATTCAATATAGGTGAACGTAGCCATGGTTTGGTTTATACAAGAGTTAGTGATACTGATTGAGAATCAATTGCGGTAAACTAAACACAACCGCACAAGGACAAATTAAACTCCTTGATAAAAAAGCTAGTCACCCCAACTCTAGAAAAAAAGGACTTCTTGGATTAGAAGTCCCATATTTGGTGGGGTGCCTGACGGGGGTCGAACCCGCAACCACTTGATCCACAGTCAAGTGCTCTGCCATTGAGCTACAGGCACCGTATGATAAAACTTACTCGTTTTTCCAGCGGGCTGATTATATCAGAGTACAATTGGAGTGAAAAGAGGAGCTATTTGCTTTGTTCGGAGGTTGACCTTGGTGGGTAAAATCGTGGTTGTCGGTAGTTTTGTATATGATCTGCTCGTTTGGCTGCCTTATTTTCCCCGCAAAGGCGAAACATTGCTTGCTTCCGATTTCAAGATGTATGCAGGGGGCAAGGGATTTAATCAGGCAGTTTCTGCACGGCGCTGTGGTGCCCAAGTGAGTATGATTGGAAAAGTGGGCGTTGATCAATTTGGTGCAGCGTTTATAGACATCTTGCAGAGAGAGGGGATTGATCATTCTTTCGTCATCCAAGATAGTTCTACCACGACCAGCCTGGGTATACCGATGATTGACCCAAATGGAGATAACAGCATCATCGGTATTCCAAGAGCGAATACCATGGTTACAGCAGCTGAAATAAATGATGTAAAGGAATTTGTTGCCCAACACCAAATTCTCCTTCTTCAGCTTGAGATTCCGTTGGTAGCTTCATTGGAAGCAGCTCGGATTGCCTATCATGCGGGGATGACGGTAATCTTTAATCCTGCACCCGCAGCATACCCACTATCATCTTTGCTACCCAGGGATAAAAAAGGCGAGCCAATGATTGATTGGTTCATGCCAAACGAAGTTGAAGCTGAAATGTTATCTGGGATAGCCGTAAAGAATCCGGATGACGCTATAAAAAGCGGAAAAATCATCTTATCCCATGGGGTCAGAAGAGGGGTGGTCATCACCATGGGTTCGAATGGGGTTGTTGCTGTGACTCCTGATGATCAATACCACATTCCATCTTTTCAGGTAACCCCGGTTGACCCTACAGGTGCAGGGGATGCCTTTTGTGGATCTTTTGCTGCTGCTCTCTTGGAGGGAAAAACGATCGAACAAGCTCTACGATTTGCGAATGCTGCTGGTGCTTTGGCGGTAACCATTGCTGGTGCAGAACCAAGACTGCCCGAACGATCGAAGATTGTAGCTTTTCTGGATGACCATGCCTAAAGGAGATATTTCGTGACCCTATATCTTGATTCTGCACTTACTGATGAAGCGCGGCGTGCATTTAGCACTGGTTTGGTAAATGGGATCACAACCAATCCCAGCCTGGTGGCACAGACAGGACGTCCTGCTATTGATGTGATAACAGAGCTTTGTGACCTCAGTACGGGTATTGTGTTTCATCAGTTGACGGAAGTAGATTCTACTAGGCGAAAAAGCGAAGCCATCCTAATGGCGGGCATTCGACCAGGTCGAATAGGGTTAAAAATACCGTGTACGTACGAAAATCTGTCTTTAGCAGCTGAACTTGTTAGGATGGGGCACATCGTAGGAATTACAGCGATTTTCAGTACGCCTCAAGTTTATCTTGCGTGCCAGGCTGGTGCTCAATATATACTCCCATATGTCAACCGCAGCACACGGCTTTTAGGGGATGGAATTAATTTGGTCCATCAGATGCGAGCTGTGATTGATACGGACAATTCAAGCGCTCAGATCATTGCTGCAAGTATTAAAACACCAGAGGAAGCCATCTCAACATTATTGGCAGGGGCACATCATCTCACCCTGCCTTTTCGATTGATAGAATCGATGGGGGGTCATGCGTTATCAGACAAAGCGATTGAGGAATTTGGATTAGCTGCAAAAAAGTTATAACTAATCTTATAAGCTCTTCAGTATTTTAATCGCATCTGCTCTAGGAACAGTCTGTTGCTTCCCAGTAGATAAGACCTTGATCGTAACCTGATTATTGATAGCTTCATCGGGTCCAATAACAGTAACCGTTGAAATCTTCATGCGATCGGCATATTTGAATTGTTTAGGCAGTTTAACTACTTCGGGGTAACAGACGACCATTAAACCAGCGTCGCGAAGTTCAGCAGCGAAATTCAAAGAATTACTTAAACGTTCCGAATCAAACACAGTCACTAGGATCGAGGCAGGTGAGTCACCGATGTCTTTTGGGATTAATCCTTTACTTTCCAGGATCAGCGAAATCACAACATCACCCAAAGCAAACCCTGTAGCAGGTAGGGATTCTCCTCCAACCGCTCCCAGAAGGTTGTTGTAACGCCCGCCGCCCATGATTGCTCGAGGTACTTCCCCACTGACATCAAAAGCTTCGAAGACAATCCCAGTGTAATAATCGAGACCGCGAACCACCGCCGGGTTAAATAGAATATATTCGATCACACCCATTGCTTTGAGAGCGTCAAATGCACGTACCAGTTCATTGGATTTTTTCCATAATGAATCATTTTGAAGCATTTGCTTCACTGATTCAATTTGGGAATCAGTCACCCCTATCTCCCGACCATATGCTTCCCATTCAGAATGACTCAATTTATCACGGCGATCTATCCACCGCAATGCTTCAGCACGGGATTTAACCGAAAATCCCATCTCAGCCAATTCCGTATCCAACAAGCGGCGGTCGTTAACCTGGATATTTACATCTTGGGGTTTAAGTCCCAAGGTTCTGAAGAAAGTCGCCAGAATAGTGATTAGCTCTGCATCAGCTTCCGGCGTATCCACACCAATCAAGTCTATGTTCCATTGGAAAAACTCGCGAGTCCTACCTCTTTGTGGGGTCTCGTAACGCCAGAATGGTCCAAACGACCACCAATGTAAGGGATAAGTTAGTTGACGTTGACGCTGCGCGATCATACGAGTCAGACTTGGTGTAAGCTCAGGCCGTAAGGTGATCAGGTTTCCACTACGATCTGGAAAAACGTAAGATTGTTTTTTAACGAGCTCTTCACCAGATTTGGCACCATATAATTCGATGGATTCTAGAAAAGGAGCTTCGTATTCCTGATAACCGAAGGATTCTGATACCTGGCGAATCGTGTTATACAACCAAGTTCGTATAGCCATTAATTCTGGGTAGAAATCGCGGGTTCCTTTTAAAGGTTGAATAATGCCTTTCATTTCTATAATCCCTTTTAAATTCAAAGTTAATTACAAAAAGTCAGTGCATTGTAGCATAAAATGAGATGGTATCTTAATCATCTTATTACTTACGGTAGAATTAGATAAGGTAGAATACGACCGGTTACTATAAAGGATTGGAGACTTTTTAATGAAGGTTGTGACGGATTGCGCTGCAGATTTGAAAAAGGAAGAAGCTGAAATATATGATATTCAGATAGTGCCACTCTTTATCCAATTCCCGGATGGCGAAGTCAATTCGAATGAAATAACCCCGGACGATTTTTACCAGCGGTTGAAAAAATTTGCACCTCGCATACCAACGACATCACAACCATCCACTGGGATCTTTACAGGTATTTATAAGAATCTGGTTGAGAATGGCGAGGAAGTGATATCGATCCATATTTCATCCGGATTGAGCGGGACGATTGAGTCAGCTCATTTAGGTGCTGCCCAGTTCCCGGAGAAAATAATAAATATAGTTGATAGCTATTCTTTATCCGGTGGAGAGCGATTCCAGGTGCTTGCAGCTGCATTGAGTGCGAGAGCAGGTCGCAAGACCGAATATATCATAGATAGGTTATCGAAAATACGCGCAGCGACTGAAGTGGTCTATACACTTGAGACACTGGAATATTTACAACGTGGAGGTCGGATTGGCAGGGTGCAGGCTTTGGCTGGGGCATTATTGCATATCAAACCGATCATTCACGTGGATAAATCTGATGGAAAATATTCAACAATAGGAAAAGAGAGAACTCTACCTAAAGCATTGGAGGGAATCGCTAATCACATTGCAAAGGTTTATGGGAAAGATACACCTTTGTGGGTTTCTGTCTTGCATGGTCAGCTTGCAGAACAAGCGAATAAACTGGCAGGACTTGTACAGGAAAAGGTAAATGTAGGAAAATTGGAAATATTACGCATTTCCCCAGTGTTGGGTGTTCATACAGGTCCAGGAATCGTAGGGTTAGCTGTTGTACCAATAGATTTAATGGAAGGATTGGATTGAAGATCACCACCTGGAATGTCAATGGGCTAAGAGCAGCCTTGAATAAAGGTGTCTGGGATTGGATACGGCAGGAAAACCCGGATATTTTATGTCTGCAAGAAATCAAAGCTCGTCCCGAACAGATTTCAAATGAATACCATGATCTATTCAATAAACAACTTGTTTATTGGAATCCAGCTGAAAGACCCGGCTATAGTGGGGTGGCGACATTTTCCAGTTGGTCACCCATATCGGTTGATTATGGCATTGGTAGAAATGAATTTGACCTTGAAGGTAGGGTTATTCGCACAAAATTTCCAGACTTTATCTTGTTTAATGTATATTTTCCTAGTGGACAGAGGGGTTTAGAAAGAGTTGAATACAAGCTCAAGTTTTACTCTTATTTATTAGAAATCTGTGACCGATTGCATGAAGCTGGTGAGAGGGTAATCATATGTGGGGATTTTAATACAGCCCACAATGAGATTGATCTGCGCTATCCAAAAGAGAATAAAAATACATCTGGTTTCCTGGCAGAAGAACGCGCATGGATCAATACTTACCTTACACACGGTTTAGTGGACGTATACCGATTGTTATTCCCTGAGCGTGTTGAATATACCTGGTGGACTTATCGAATGAATGCCCGCCAACACAACGTCGGTTGGCGGTTGGATTATTTCATGATTTCAGAAGCATTAGTCCCACTCGTCAAGGATGTGGTTGTTCACGCGGATGTTACCGGATCGGATCATTGTCCCGTGACACTGGCAATCAATTCTTCAAGATCCAATATCACCAATCTTTAATTACCCGTTACTCACCAAATTCAGTCTCAACCTCATCCAAATCATCCCAAACTTCAGATACCTCAAGCGAAATATTCCCAAACAGACCTTCCTGAGATACGCGCACGAGGTGGCGTTTGATAAGCTCCAACATGGCTAAAAAGGTGACCACAATTTCAAGTCGAGAATTTCTCTGATTAATAAGTGATCGAAAAGATACGAATTTTTGATGCCTGAGGGAGTCAGTTATCAAGGAGATTTTTTCGCGAATAGTAACACGCAAAGGTGGAACAACGGTTCTAAGAGCTTCTGCCCGGTTAATATCCGTAAATATTTCTTGGGCAGCTGCTGCAATATCATCAATCGTAATTCCGGAAAGATCAAAACTATTTTCCAATTTTGGAGGGGGAGCCACCCGTAAGTAGGTTCTTAATCCAGCTTCCTCACGTTGATATAGAATACCGGCAATTTCTCGGTAACGTTTATATACTATCAGCTGGCGTGCTAAAGCTTCGCCCGGGTCCTCCTCACCAGGTTCCCGTTGTGGCGGGCGGGGTAACAAGGCTTCGGATTTAATTTGCAGCAGCTTTGCAGCGATCACCAGAAAAGCTGATACTTCATCTGCTGCCAGATCGGTCAGATGGTGGATGTAATCGAGGTACTGATCTGTTACCTGAGCGAGGGATAATTTCGTGATGTCCAACTCTGCGCGCTCGATTAGTTGTAGGAGCAAATCCAACGGTCCCTCATATACAGATGTGGCGATAATATAGTTCGAGACCTGTTGATTGGAAGTAGTGAACATCATGGCGAGATTATACCTGACAATTGAAATGACCCATGCTATACTTATTCCAAATTCATTCGAGGATGGTTGGAATGGCTGATCAATGGCAAGAGATCGAGGCTGATTGGAAAGGTGGGGGAACTTTCTTTGGACAAAACGCAGCTGGCGGGATGGTTCAGATGGGTAAACTGGATGGGCGACCAGGTGTTTCACCGATGGAGCTCCTTTTAGTGGGATTAGCTGGATGCACTGGAATGGATGTTGTTGATATTCTGGAGAAAAAACGCCAACCCCTGAAGGCTTTTAAAATTAAAGTTCGTGGTAAACACGCAGAAGATCATCCTAAAAT
>JBAPSY010000358.1:0-2587 GCA_049281855.1 Anaerolineales bacterium | reverse complement strand
GAAGGTTGTTGGTAGACATCTCTAAGATTTTTTCTGACAAATATCACTTGCCCATATTCTTACTATCCGGTATAACAGGTTTGTTCGGTTGACCTACTGCAAAGGAGAAGCCTATGACAATCACCGTGGATGGAACGGGTTTAACGGTAGAAAAATTGATGCAGATTGCCCGTCATGGAGAGAAAGTTGAATTACACCCGGATGCTCTGGCAAGGATCAAAGCATGCAGGGCAATGGTGGAAGAAAAGATCAAAGCGCATGAGATTATGTACGGGGTGAATACCGGAATAGGTGAATTCTCGGAGCGGGTTTTGAATGATGACCAGGTGGAGCAATTTCAGAAATACCTGATCTATAATCATGCGGCTGGGATTGGGGAACCAAGCCTGATCGAGAACGTACGTGGTGCGATGGCGGGAAGGATTAACGTTCACGCCCATGGCAACTCTGGATGCCGCCCTGAGATCACAATGACATTGGTGGAGATGCTGAATAAAGGTGTGACACCGGTAGTGTGCCAGAAGGGTTCGGTGGGGGCATGCGGTGACCTGGCACCGATGTCACAGATCGCATTA
Source organism: Anaerolineales bacterium (assembly GCA_049281855.1). Classification (GTDB taxonomy): domain Bacteria; phylum Chloroflexota; class Anaerolineae; order Anaerolineales; family UBA4823; genus FEB-25. The sequence continues at coordinate 2,012 of JBAPSY010000358.1, read as the reverse complement.
CTGTTGATGGGTGAAGGAGAGGCTTTTTATCAGGGGGAACGGCTGCCTGGAAATGTTGCCATGGAACGGGCGGGTATTCCAATCCCAGGTTTGCAGGCACGTGATGGACTGGCTAGTATTAATGGCTCAAACCTGCTGACTGCGATGAGTGCGTTGCATTTGTACGATATGCATCGATGGCTGAAACAGGCTGAAATAGCCTGTGCAATGAGCCTGGAAGCGCTTCTGGCGAACTTAAAGCCATATGACGAGCGATTGCATCAAGCGAGAGGTTTTAAGGGCGCAGTGCGGTCAGCCAGGGCAATCATGAAATGCATCTCAGGGAGTGACTTGGCGACCGGCAAAATGAAAACCAAGGTTCAGGACGCGTATTCAATGCGCTCATCCCCCCAGGTGATTGGGGCTGCGCACGATGCAATCGATTATGCCCAGAGCCAGGTGGAAATTGAATTGAATGGTGTGGGTGATAACCCGATCTTCCTACCAGATTTCAGGTTAACCCTGACCGGAGCGAACTTTCAAGGTTCACCTGTCAGCCTGCCGATGGACATGGCGGGGGTGGCCATCACCATGGTATGTGTGCTATCCGAACGGAGATTGAACCGGCTGACAAACCCGGCGCTCAGTGTGGGATTGCCGGAGTTTCTGACCAAGGGAGCCGGGATGTTCTCGGGAATGATGCTCAGCCAATATACCGCGGATACCTTGATCGTCGAGCAACGCATCCTTTCGATGCCAGCGAGCACACAATCGATCCCAGCCGCAGCTGACCAGGAAGATTTCGTCTCCATGGGAATGAATACTGCGATCAAGAATGGGCAAATCCTGGATAATGCCTACGGCATCTTGGGGATCGAATTCATGGCAGCCGCACAGGCTCTTGACTTTCGGGAATTTACTCCAGGGAAAGGCGTGTGGGCTGCCCATGAGGTAATCAGGAAGTACATCGCTCATTTGGATGAAGACCGACCATTATATGCGGATCATAATAAGATGAAAGAATTGGTCAAATCGGGCGAAATTCTTGAGGAAGTAGAAAAGGTTATCGGCAATTTGGATTAATTCGGTATAGCGACGCTTTCCTTAAAAAGACACAAAATGTACAATTTGGAGGTTGTTTTGTGTCTTTTTGTTTTAGTGTGCGCCTATCGTGCCCTCCTTGATGACATTCGTGGTGATTTTAAATGTCCGCATCCATTTGGGCAGATGGAATTAGGGAATAAGATCCATCCTGCCCTCCCTCAACCCAACCCTCGAATGTAGTCGGGATAATATTAATGTAAAAATATATTATTTGGATGTATTATATGAATAAAGCCTTCCTCATCACAGCCGACCTAGTTAACTTCACGACCTAACCCATCCACGCCAGCACTGCGATCCTCGTTGCATACTATGACTATACTTCGGGTGTGTAAACAGCTTTGTTTAAAAATGAAAGGATAATCGCTATGGCTACGATAAAATATCACGGCGTCCCATACCATGTATGGAACCAGGGAACAGATATGGATGATTTTATGGTTTATTTTGGGGTTGGTCCGGAAGTTATTGTGAGTGGGGAAGGACCTTATATATACAACCAGCGTGGCACCCGTTATATCAATGGCATTTCTGGTTTGTGGAACCTGGCTGCTGGATTGGGTCGCGAAGAGCTGGTGGAAGCAGCATGCAAGCAGATGCGCGAGCTGGCATTCAACGGTTGCTGGAGCATGATTCATCCGCGCGCCATCGAGCTTTCGGCGAAGCTGGTGGAGATCACCAGTGGACATTACCAGCGTGTGATGTTGGGTTCCAACGGTAGTGACGCGGTGGAAGCCGCGTTGAAAATGGCGCGCCAGTACCATCGCCAGAGTTCCAATAAGGCCGATCAAGGGCGCTACAAAGTCTTCTCCTTGCGTGGTTCGTATCATGGCTTTTCGTATGGCAGCCTGAGTACCTCTGGTCTAGAAAGCGATAACGAGAAGTTCGGCCCGCTACTCCCGGGTTTTGTTCAGATCGAACCGCCTTAC
>JBAPSY010000357.1:0-7563 GCA_049281855.1 Anaerolineales bacterium | reverse complement strand
GGTGATTGGACGGTCTATTAATAAGCGAAAAGCCGCTTATGCCTCCCTGACTCTGTTGGGAATGAATGCTTTTGGTGTTGTATTCTCGATCTACCTCACCTTCCTCGAGCCGTTCGTCATCGGTGCTACCTGCGCCTGGTGCCTCACCTCGGCAATTATCATGACAGCTTTATTCTGGCTCAGCCTTGCCCCAGGCAAGGCAGCGTTTATATATCTATTTAATGGAGAAAAACATGGAATTAAAAGATCAAGTTCTTCACGCGCTTTCTAAAGTAAACGACCCCGAATTACATCGTAGCCTGACCGACCTGCAAATGGTGCGCAATGTGCAGGTAAGTAATCGTTCGGTAGAGGTAACTATTGCCCTGACGGTGCCTGATTGCCCGTTTAAAGACCAGATTGAAGCCGAAGTGTATTCCACCATCATCGACCTGCCGGAAGTGGAAGAAGTTGCAGTGCATATGACTTCCATGACTGATCAGGAACGAAAAGCCATTTTGGGTGAATCCAAAGAAGGCAGTGCAGGCCAGTATAACCACATCCAACGCGTGATCGCGGTAATGAGCGGCAAGGGTGGGGTGGGCAAATCGCTGGTCACGAGTATCCTGGCGGTAGCTCTGGCACAATCTGGTTACCATGTGGGTGTGCTGGATGCGGACATCACCGGACCAAGCATTCCCAAGTTGTTCGGACTGCACGGTCCCCTAGAAGCCGGCCCGGTCGGAATTTTTCCGCTGACCAGTGAGTTGGGAGTCAAAGTTATGTCCATCAACCTGCTTATGCAGGAAGAAGATAAACCCGTGGTGTGGCGTGGACCAATGATTGGTAAAGCTATCACTCAATTATGGGGGTATGTGATGTGGGGTGACCTGGATTACTTACTGGTGGACTTGTCGCCAGGAACTTCGGATGCCTCCCTGACTACGTTACAATCCATACCAGTTAGCGGGATAATCATGGTCACCACACCACAAAGCCTGGCATCGCTCATCGTGCGCAAGGCGGTTCACATGGCGCAGCTTGTGGGCACCCCCATTATTGGTGTGGTGGAAAATATGGCCTATTTTAAGTGCCCCGACACTGGTAAACAGCATCTGATATTTGGACCCAGTCATGCAGATGAAGTATCCAAGGCAGCAGGTGCACCAATGATGGCAAGGTTACCCATTAATCCATTGGTAACCAGCTTGTGCGATGCGGGTAAGGTAGAGGCAGTTACATTACCCGAGACTGCAGAATTACTCCGTACCTTCCTTAAAAACGCACGAGTCTCAATAAAAGCCCCAGAAAATTAGAGTCACTTATCTGAAAGCATTATTGAATAGCAGGGTAGAGAAAAACCCTATACCTGACTATTCATTCCGTCGTGATTACGAAAACACCGATTTTAATGGTGTCATATCCTTAATAAAAACCGAATATCACTTATAATTTTAGTTGATTCATCTCGAGAAAAGAAAAAGCTGCAAGGATATCTAAACTACATGAAAAGTAATTTATCACCATCCCAACCATCCACCGAGATCAATGTTGGTCGCCGCTTGCGCGAATTACGTCTTGAGCGCGGCCTCTCCATCCGCGCCCTGGCTGAACAGAGCGGGTTGAATGTCAATACTCTTAGCATGATTGAAAATAGTAAAACTTCACCGAGTGTGAGTACCCTGCAGCAAGCTGCCACTGCACTCAAAGCACCAATCAATGCCTTCTTCGAGACCCAAATTTATCCACAAAGTATCGTATATCAAAAGGCTGGGAACCGTCAATCAGCTGCCTTTACTCATGGAACCCTGGCTGATCTAGGAGCAGGTTTTGCCCGTTCCGGCTTGGAACCGTTTGTGGTTATACTGGAACCACATGCCGACAGTGGGGATACACCCATTGTTCACACCGGACTGGAATTTGTCTTTTGCCTGGAAGGTTCCCTCACTTACGAAGTCGAAGGAGCAACTTTCACTCTGGATTCAGGCGACAGCCTTCTATTCGAGGCGTATTTACCACACCGTTGGCGCAACGCCGGAAATACGCCCTCCCGTTCACTGCTCTTGCTTTGCCCCTCCGATGAGCGTGATCATCCTGATGAGAGGCATTTCACGAAGAAATCATGAAGGATTGAAAAATAGTGTCGCAAAAACGCAAACCCTCGAATTCTAAGACCCCTGGATATAAGAAAAAGCAACACGGTAAAGCTCGCAGGCAAAACCAACTTTGGAAGTGGATTGGTCTGGGATTTGCAGCTGTCGTCATTATTATTGCTGCAATTCTGCTGATACCCAAAATTAGCGGGGATGCACATATTTCAGTCGCCCAGGCATACCAGAAATACCAGCAAGGTGCGTTCTTCCTGGATGTACGTTCACAAGAGGAGTGGGACCAGGTTCATATTGCCAACAGCACACTCATCCCACTGGATGAACTGCCAAATAAATTAAGCGAACTGCCAAATGACCGTGACATTGTGGTAGTGTGTCTCTCGGGACATCGGAGCGAACAGGGTGTGACCATGCTAAGAAATGCTGGTTTCTCTCAGGCTACGTGCATGACTGATGGGCTGACCGCATGGAAAGCGGCAGGATATCCTTTGGAAGGCAGCAACCCCTAACTTATACGAAGTAATGTAGATCCTGTGAAGGCATTAATCATCGAACACCTGGTGGGACGATCTATCTTAAAACCCAGCGATATGTGCAAGACGCTCAACCAGGATGTTTGTGGGCTAGAGCACATTATTACCACTCCTAAAGCCTTTATAGAACGATTGGTGGAAAAATGGGCAAACTTGAGTATGAAGTAGAGGACAAACACTTTTCCATTGAAGCAGGTACCAATTTATTGTTCGCCGCAATGGTACAAAACTGCTGGAAGGACTGATGGGATTCACACCATTACCGCTGACCTACTTGCTGATCATCTTTGGGATCGTAGCCACGTACTTTATGTCGGCAGAATTGATCAAACGTTGGTTTTATCGTAAATACGGAGCTTAACGTTTGAAAAATATATTCGGATGGCTCACACAAAATCATGCATGGCAAAAGATTGGATACCTGGTGGTATTTGGTATAGCCTTGTATTTAATCCTGCCACAGATCACTGCTCTGCAGAATTCCTGGCAGGTGCTCACATCCATGGCCTTTTGGGTCGTGGGACTGGCATTTATTGCCCAAATCTTAAGTTATTTGGGGAGTGGCTTCCTGTTGCAAAGTATCCTCGCCATTGCCCACCAGAAGGTATAGCTGAGGCGTAATACTTTAATTGTTTTGGGATCATACAGCATTGGCATGGTTGCTGGAGGTATGATCGGCACCACGACGGCGATCTATCGCTGGACAAGTGGAGGCAAGGGCAGCATAGAAGGCGCAACATTGGCGAGTTTTTTCTTACCCCAGTTCAATACTATCGTGCTGGTACTGGCCTCTATTTTTGGGTTGGTCCATCTGCTCCTGGTTCACAGCCTGACACAAGCCCAGTTGATCGGGTTCGGAGCGACCATGTTGATCCTGATGCTTATCATAGGCGGAGCAGCCCTGGTGGTGCACTTCCGAGGCCAGGCTATTAAAGCCATCATAGGGGTGTCCAGCCGTGTGGCACGTTTAGAGCGAAAATCCTTCGACCCGAATACCACCCGACAAGAAGCAAACGATCTCTTTGCCACCTGGGATGTGCTCTGGCAGGGTGCCTGGCATCGCCCTATGGTAAGGGCTTTCCTGAATGTGGCTTTCGACATGCTGACATTGTATTTCATGTTTGTAGCCGCTGGGGAAAACGTTAGTCTGGGTGTGTTACTGGCGGGGTATGGCTTACCACTGCTGTTGGGGAAAGTGGCTTTTATCATTCCGGGGGGTGTAGGTGTGGTGGAGAGTAGCATGGCAACGCTGTACACCGGATTGGGAGTTCCTCAGGCGACGGCGGTGGTCGTGGTGTTGGGGTATCGGTTGATTTCGTTTTGGATACCCAGCCTGGCAGGTCTGCCCTATAAGTCGGCCCACAAGTTTCGTTATGGTCATGCGGTGTACGGTCTCCAGCACGCTCAAACCATGGCTGATTACAAAGCCGTCTCGCTAAACTTGATACATGAGGATATAAAGATCACTGATCAGATCTATGCGCCTATCCTGAACGAAGAAGTTGCCAAACGCATTGGTGGGCTGTCGAATACATCAGTGCAGAATCAGTGTAATGAACTTGTGGCCTAATTCCAAAATTTGGACAATAACCAGCTTGCGCAGGCTTTGTTAGCAATCGCGAACCGTTTAGCTCGGTAAAACGAGCTCTACAATCTCCAATTATCTGCTGGGCTGGCCTTGCGATGCGCCTGTTCGATATCGACCTCAGCAATTTGGGCATAGTGATGTACCATTTCGAGTGAACTGTGGCCGAGTAAAGCTTGTAGGGTGAAGATGTCGCCACCTGATCGTAGGTAAGTGATGGCAAATGTGTGACGAAATTTGTGTGGATAGACGTCCTTGATTTCAGTGCGGTCAGCGATGCCTTTTATCAACTGGCGCAGTGAATTAGGATTGAAAGGGTGACCATGCTGGGCGAGAAAAACAGGCTCATTGAAGTCGTCTGCGTCATCTCGATCGGCTAGATATCGCCATATGTCCCGTCGGGCTGCCTTGCCCAAGTAAACCGTACGTCCTTTACCACCCTTAGCCCCGCCGATCACACCATGCTTCACCTCCACCCGTCCAGTCTTTAAGTCAATGTTCGCGATCATCAATTTGCATAGTTCCATAGCGCGCAGGCCAGTATCGATAAGCGTTAGGATGATGGCCTGATCCCTGTGACCGTACGATAGGCGCATGATGAAGCTTCTCCGGTTACTGGGATGCGCCTCGCGCGAGTAGACGCAGACTTTAAGCATGCGCTGCACTCCTTCTTGGCTGAGGGGTTCGATGGGAGTTTCCTTGGCACGCGGCGCAGTGACATCTTTCATGATTTGAGCAACCCCTAATTCCTGAGCAGCCCAGGAGTAGAAAGATGATAGGGTCACCCACACATTGCGTAGGGTCTTTGGTGAGAGAGGGTGAGTTTTTCCGTTGTAGCGATGCGGGGTATATTCGATGCGCAGCCAGCTGATGTACGAAATAATATCCTGGGTGGAAATACTACCAATCTTTTGATCTCCGATGTGCTCCAGCCACTTGTTGAGCAGGCGCTCATCCGAGTCGATCGTTCGTGGTGACAAGCCTTCGGCTGTTTTATAGTTGATGAAGCCTGGAATGGCTTTGCTCAGTAATAACGAGCCCGATGGTGTGTGGTTCATGACAAAATCCTCCGTTTTTAAGAATTTGTCAATCTCTCACCATCGGGCCAATCAAAAAACCATAGCCCGACGAGCTATGGTTTCAAGTTAGTAGCGGGGCTTGGATTCGAACCAAGGACCTCCGGGTTATGAGCCCGACGAGCTGCCACTGCTCCACCCCGCATCGGTTTTATGCCTTTTTTTCGAGCGGGCGGTATTATAGCATGCCCGGTCTGATGCGTCAAGGAGCGGTCTGGGATTGATCTGTGAAAAGAGAAAGCCACACCTGCCAGTTCTGTATGACTTGTGGAGTGACCACAGGTGTCGGGGTAGGTTGGGGAAGGCTGCCCTGCGGTTGTTTGGGTACAACCATCACGTCGCCTTCCTTGCCAAGGTGTTCAAAATTGTAGGCCCAATAATAGACTGCCGCTTCTGAGGTTGCGTAAGCCACCTGGGTCTCCAGGGAGAGTTGAGTTTCGACTAGGCTGGTCACGCGTGCACTGACATCCTCCTTCTCAGCAGTCAGGCGTCGGAGTTCTGCCATGCGGTTATTGAAATCCATCACCAGAAGCACCAGCACGGCGAACCCGATCAGGATCAGAACAGGTTTCCATCCTTTTCCCGATTTTTTCATATCTCCATCTTACTCCAGCCTTAATGTTCGCGCAAGTGAAATAAAAAACCCTGCAAGTTGGATGCAGGGATTGTGCCAGTGCCGAAGGTGGGACTTGAACCCACACGAGCGTAATGCTCACTAAGCCCTGAACCTAGCGCGTCTGCCAATTCCGCCACTCCGGCATGATAACTGTATAATATGGGTGAACGAAATTTTACCTGGATTTTTCGTTTTGTCAACCTCGAGTAGCAATGCTATAATTTCTACGGCTCAATCTCATGGCTCCTATTGTTGAACAGTTCATTCGCTTGCTTTCTGCACCAGAAGGGAATTTGATTTATTCCTTGGTGCTAGGGCTATTTGCTTTTGGCGCTTTGCTATCCTGCCTGTACTCCCGAGGTAACCAGGCGTTACCTGAAGGTAAGCGGATGCAGCTCGGGTTGCTGATTTTGGTTTTGGTCCAGTTATTGCGATTTGGAGCAGCCTGGTTAGCTTGGCTGGGGGTCATCGATGGTCATTTCTATCTGCCCCCACTTGACCGTACCCTCGCATTATTCAGCCTGGTATTGATCATCTGGCTGTGGGCATTCCCCAAACCCACATCATTGGTGGATACGCTAGTAATGTTGTTGGAAGCTTTAATTGTGTTCCTAGGGGTCGCCGCGATGGCCTTGTGGATGAGACAAAGTTCGAATAATATTTTCAATACATCCATGTTGGGGGGATATGCGTATTATTCCGGATTGGGTTTCCTGGCGATAGGGATGATCCTGCTGCTTTGGCGTCGACCAGATTATTGGGGTTATGGCATCCTGATGCTGGTCATTTTACTTGCCGGGTACATGGCGCAATATTTCATCAGCCAGGATGCTGCAGATTATGGCTGGTTTGTACACATGGGAGAGATGGTGGCGTACCTAATCTTGTTGGCGTTACCAATACGACTGGCTAGTCTTAAGCAGGAAGGACGTTTGGTTGATGAAGCTAAACCGGAGTTGGTTTCGCCAAGGATTGATGCAAAGTCGATCCAATCTTTAACAAAACTGATCATGGAAACATCCCCACAACAATACTACCAGGAGCTAAATCGATGGGTAGCTCAATTGATGGACGCAGATTTCAGTCTGCTGGTGATGCCGCCAAAGACAGGCGCGGAGCTCTTCGTACCAGTCGGATATAACCGGCAGCAAGACCGTATGATCGATGGGTTCGCCGTCGATGGTCGTAAAATGCCTTTAATGCTCGAGGCGGTCACAAGTGGTAAGACCTTGCGGTTGGCTGGCAGCACCTTAGATCCCGAGGTGCATACTCTCACGGATGAGCTAGGAATGAAACAGACTGCCCAACTCTTGGTAGTACCGCTTCATACTGAAGGTTCAAGCGCGATCATGGCAATTGTGGTACTGTCAGATCAAACTAATTATTTATGGAATGATGAGGATGCCCGGCAGTTAAAGGAAATTACAGAGATATTGGTCTCCACTGTTAAGCAAGATTCCAAAAGTATCAGCCAATCAGCTGACCAGGCTGAAATGATGAAGAAGCTGCAAAGCGCTCAAGCGTATTCAGACCAGGTCAACCTTGAGTATGCACAACTAAAAGCCAAATATGATAGTATCCCTGCTGATGCAACGGCATCTACTACTCAGGCAGACAGCATGGCGGCTTTGGTTGAAAGCCAAAAAAACCTGCAAGATACGGT
>JBAPSY010000356.1:0-17532 GCA_049281855.1 Anaerolineales bacterium | reverse complement strand
CAATGTGAGGTCCATCCATGAATTTTATTTGAGGAAGTGGAAAACGATCCAGTATCACCACCCCACCATTCGTGGCAAAACGCCTGGCATTCGTATAGGTTAAGTATCGATCCCGGGCATTACAAATACCCCGGATGAGAGAGGGATATCCTGGGAACTCCAGCAAATCAGTGTCATACGTATACTTTATCTCTCCCCGATAAAACGGATAAAAGCCGAGCGAGCGACCTATTTTCAATATTCCTCGGATGAGTACAGTCAGGAATGACCATTTTGGTTTCCCCATGTGGAACCGTTTTATTTTGAAATTCCTGGAAAGCCATTTATACACTTCCTCCACAGCTGTCGTCTTGCCTGCTCCATCTCCTCCAACAATGGCGATCATCAAACCACCATTGTTCATTTGCATATGCTCTTCTCTTCGAAAAACACGTTTTTCTATTGGCCAGATTATCCGGCGCCAAAGTTTTAACGAACTATCAATGATTTTCGGCCGGCGGGCAAAAGGGTTAAGACAATTCAACAATTTCTGACCAATCCTGGCTCGATCCCATATTGGGCAGTTCGTTGTCAAAGCGTTGAAGCAAGATGCAAATAAGCGGGTGTCGATGTAAGGCAACTGATCTTTTAGAATCTCAACCATCCTGGTTTCTGTGGTGCGCTTCACCAGATAATCCAGCTCGTTTCGTTCCGAGGAAGAAAGCCTCCCCTGATTAAGAAGAAGTGTATCCCAGGTAGAATGCTTAAGCATCAACCGGATAACAAGAATAATGAGCTCAAACTCAGCAGACGGCACCATAAAAACGCCATTCTGGGTTGAGGAAGCCAAATATGATCCTTCAACTGGGATATGGTAATTTTTGGTTGCATCGTGACCCAAAACCAATTGATAATGGGCATGGACATGAATTAGCCGTTCCTCTTTCAAGTCATAACCATAGTAATTTAACACACCTGGTAGTTCGAACTTTGGATGCTTAATCGCCTGTTTAAAACCCAGCCGAGATAGGATTTCAGTAAAACGCTGCCCATCAGCCCGGCTAACCAGCAGATCCAGGTCATTTTCCCCCGAAGCTGAACGGCTCAAGGCAGCATTGCTTTTCCAATGGCAGTAGTTGATTCCGTTTTTTCCAAGCTCCTGGCATAATTCTCGAACAATGCCAAGTACGGGTTTTTCATCCACGAAATTATTTACAAAATCTATGCTTTGAACATCCATATTATCATCCGCTAATTTGAATATTAACCAGAAATTATTGCGATCACTTGTTTGCTCATTCAATTACGAGAAACTATTGTTGGTTATTCCAACCGATATTGTTGAATAGTTGCTAACCAAATCTGCATTTAATAACGCGATTGATCATCTTATTGATAATTCCTTTCGGCAACATGATAAGTAAAGAAAACAATTATAGTTAAGAGAATTGAGAGATTCAAATTAAAGATCATTCCTTGAACTATAGATTATCCTCTGCTTTACCGACAAACCTTAAACACGAAAGAAACCATTCATTTCTTTATTGCATTGATCAATAAAAGCTGATATAATAATAAAAACTATAGAAAAGGTAAAACTGTCGAAAGACAGCGACGCAAAGTTACGGATCTAAACGACCATTCGTCGCACGATAGCCGAACTACCTCAGGGTAATAATGAATTTGAAATCTCTGGTAGAGTAGGCTACCAGAGATTTCTTAATTAATAGTCTGATTGCACCTCGTTGAGATCTGGAAAATATGGAGGAGAAATGAAGCACTCCGTAAAAAATCGATCTAATACAACGAATAACCCAATATCTAGCCAGACACTTAAATGGATGGCAATTTTAGTACTAGTCATATCTCTTGTATTGAGCCCAAATATTCCTGTAACCGCTGAAACCAACACCGAAGAAATCCAGACATTGCCATATCATTCTTATCTCCCGATAACCCAGCGAGGAGGTAATTCATATTATGTTTCACCACAGGGAGATGATTCAAATCCGGGCACTTTTTCACACCCCTGGAGAACGATAAGAAAAGCAGCCGATTCCGTCGAACCAGGCTATACCGTCTATATTCATGGTGGTATATATCACGAAAAGATAGCTATCAATCATAGTGGCACACAGGATATGCCTATACGATTCTATGCGGTTCAAGGCGAAAACCCAATCATAGATGGAGAGAACCATCTTCCAGGTGCTGGAAGCGGTTTAATAAGTATATTTGGGAATTGGGTGGAAATTACCGGGATAGAAGTTCAAAACTCCAATTATATTGGGATAGGACTCTATGGTGAGCATGATACAGTCAGCAATGCTTTTGTACATCATAGTCAGAAAACCGGTGTGTATATCAATGGTGATTACGGGACCGTGCAAGACAGCCGCATATGGCGAAATTCAATTATCAACGAATATGGCGTGTCATCTATCTGGAGTTCAGGTTTGGCTTCGTCCCGAGACTCTGAGAATGGTATCACTGAGTATTCGATCATGCGTAGGAATGTTGTTTGGGAAAACTGGGGTCAAGGAATCAACGCGTATGAATCTGATCATGTCACGATTGAAGATAATATTTCTCATGATAACTTCGTAAACAACATCTATATTTCCAATGCAACCAACATTCTATGCCAGCGTAATTTTGTTTACATGGCTCCAAGCAGTTATATGTACGGGTATGGAAATAACATAGGAATTATGTTGAATGATGAGATCGATTATCCATCATCCAATATTACAATTATTAATAACATTTCGTTCGGCAATAATTGGAATTTTGCTATGTTCAAAGGAACAAATGCATTTAAAAATGTTCTCGTTGTCAATAACATGTTCATAAATGCCATAAAGTCGGGAGGGGTTCTTCTTAGGGGTCCTCACCAGAATGTGATTTTTAAAAATAATATTATCCAACAGGATGGGGATTTGCCATTGATTATATTAAATCTAAATCCCATTGTGAGTTATTCGAACAACTTATGGTCAAAGACTCCTCCATCAGAAGCATCGGGTTCAGGGGATGTCATCGGTGATCCACAATTTGCACATATTGGGGATCCATTTTCCCCCGAATGGTTCAGGCTGACCAGTTTATCACCTGCAATTGATGGTGCTGTATCTTTTCCCGAAGTTAGTGTAGATTACTTTGGGAATCGCAGATTGCTTCTTCCTGATATGGGTGCAATTGAGTACGTTCTAGCCCCATAAATTGAAAAGTACATAGCTTATTAACCCTGGTATATTTGGCAATCTGATTACCCGTGAAATAGATCCTTGACTGCTCCAATCCGATTCATCCATTTGTGAGGGTTGGAGCTTATTATTGCCTTGTTTCTAGAGTCGTCCTTATTGTAATAATGATTATCGGATTTGTATTGGCGGTAATAATAGCCATAGGAAGAGCTGCGCGGATTAATATCATTCAACACCACCCCCAGCAGCTTCCCATCCGATTTTCTAAACTGATCCACCAAGCTGCGTAGTGGAGCAAGGTGGGTAGAGCCAGGTTTTACCACTAGCAACACACCATCAACGTATGGCAGCATTGCCGCAGCATCGGTCACCGCTAAAGCTGGTGGTGTGTCAATCAGTAAAATATCGTATTCCTTTTTAAGCACATTCAAGATAGACCCCATATACTGTGAACCAAGCAGCTCTGAAGGGTTGGGGGGAGAATCTCCGGAAGTGATGGCGGATAATCCGTTGACCCGCGTTGGTTGGAGAGAGTAGTCCATTCCAAGCTCGGGATGAACAAAGGTTTGGCTCAAACCCACAAGATTATCCAACCCAAGCCTGTGGTGGAGAGCAGGCCGGCGCAGGTCAGCATCAATTAGCAACACTCGCAGCCCATTCTGCGCCAGCACAACCCCCAGGTTGACTAAGACCTCCGTCTTTCCCTCACTCGGCATAGCGCTAATGATCATAATCGAGTCTAGGGCTTTATCAATTCCAGCTCCTGCATACTTCACGTTGGTACGCAATGTCCGGAAAGCCTCCGAGACAGGCGATAATGGCTGAGATTCAGTAACGGGTACACCTTCATTACGTTTGTAATGCGATATTATCCCTAAAACAGGCAGCCCTAATTTTTTCGCAATTTCATCTGGTGTCTTGACTGTATCGTTCACCAGGTCAACGCCGATGATCAATCCACTTGTCAATAACATACTGACTAATCCAGCCACAGCTACATTCATGAGTGTCCGCGGTCGTATTGGCCCATCAGGTATGACGGCAGGCTCGATTTGAACAATACTAGAGAGGGTCTGGGTTTCGGCTAGGCGCACCTGTTCGTAGCTCTGCAGCAAGCTTGCATAGGTCTGGGTATAGTTTGCGATCGTGGTCTCAAGGCGGACTGCCTCTGCTCGATCTGTCGTAGTAGACAACTGGTTGTTTGCTATCTTTAATTTATTATCGATATCCGTCATTTGGGCTTTTAAGCTCTGTTCCGATGCAGAATACCGTGTCGTCTGCAAAGATTGCACCTGCTCGGAGAAGACAGTTACAAGCGTATTGGCTATATCAGCAGCCAATTTTGGATTGGTTGACTCAGCAAAGATGTTGATTAGCTGTGTGTTCGTCAGTGGATTGGCAGTGATGGCTTTAGGATTCACCTTTACCAAACCCAAGCGGGTAGCTACTTCATCTAATACAGATGACTTGGTCATCATCTGTGAATAGGTTTGGGTTAGCTGCGAGTTTAATAGCACAAAACCGTAATCGTTCGATGAATTCGATGAAGTCATATCGACTAATACAGTGGTTCGAGCTTGATATACGGGGGGAGTGAGTTTGCTTACAAAATAAGCCCCTCCAGCAGCTATCACAACTGCGAGGGCAATCAGCCACGCCCAATGCCATAAAAGGACAAGGTACTTAACAAGATCGATGGATTCAGATTTCTGTTCTTCTATTACAGGTGATTGCATTAATTCTCCTTCTATCCAATCCGACCGCAGATTATCCTCTATTTTATCCTTATTCAGACTCATGCATTGTTTTTATAGTGTTAATGATAGCATCTGCGACCATATCAACTCGTTCAGTGCCCATGCTTGGATATAGAGGTAGGGTCACCTCACGTGCCGATATATCTTCAGTTAGGGGTAGAGAAATACTTCCATAGCGGGATTGGTAATACGTAAAGCGGTGTGTTGGTGGGTAATGGATGCTGGTTTGAATGCCTTCTGCTCGCAAGGCGTCCATAAAAGCCTTCCGGTTGATGTCTGGTGGCAGCAATATTGGAAGAATATGGTAAGATGACGATCCAGTCATTCCCCTGAAAGGTAATCCAACCCCAGTTTCAACCAGTGCCTGCCAGTATCGCTCACTCCAGGCTTTTCTATGGGCATTATTGACGATCAGTTTTTTAAGCTGCTCAAGCCCGAGAGCTGATCGAATCTCGTCAATGCGATAGTTGTAGCCAAGGTCAACTACGTCATAACTATAGGCATGACCATGGTGTCGATCATATGTCAAGGACGTCATTCCATGCGAGCGGATTAGGCGAACTTTCTCAGCCACATCATCCCGGTTAGTAACCAGCATCCCACCTTCACCAGTAGAGAGATTCTTGTTTGAAAAAAAACTAAAACAGCCAATCGAACCCCATGTCCCCATTGCCTTGCCGTCTAGTGATGCACCTGGTGCGTGGGCTGCATCCTCGATCACCGGCAACCCGAAATGATCAGCAACGGTAAGGATTTCTCTCATCCGGCATGGATACCCTGCATAATGCATGACAATGATTGCTTTCGTCCGGGGGGTAACTCGACGGGCGATATCCTCTGGATCAATAGTCAGTTCATCAGGTCCAATTACATCAGCAAAGCTTACCTCCGCCCCAGTATATAATGCAGCGTTTGAGGTAGCTACAAAAGATAACGACGGTGTGATGACCTCATCACCAGTACCAACCCCTAGAGCCAAGCAGGCTAGATGAAGAGCTTCAGTAGCATTGGATACCGCGATAGCATACTTAGCTCCAACGGTCTGGCTAAATCGTGCTTCAAATTCCTGCGTGATTGCGCCCATTGTTAACCATTTACTGCGCAACACTTTCAAGACTGCTTCTTCTTCTTCCTGACCATAATCCAGGTCAGCTAGGGGCACGCGCCAGTCCATTGATCCTCCTCCGGTAAAAATTGGGAACGCATCTGCTCAAAATCGATATTGGCCTGTTCATAGTCATCTGCGCGTCCCAGATCCTCCCAATAGCCATTAAAGGGATAGGCCACCACTTTTTTCTTATCAGCAATGAGAATTTTTATCAGGTCAGGAAAATCCAGGTATTGCTCCTTAGGAATATATTGCAGCACCACTGGCTCAAAAATATATATACCCATGCTAACTAGAAAGTCAATCGTGGGTTTTTCTTGGTAGCCAATAATAGAATGATCGCCATTCATCTGGATAACGCCCAGATCAATGTTTACTTGTCGCTGATGTGAGGCGATTGTAGCCACACCTTGGTTCTGGATGTGAAAATTTATAAATTCACGCAAGTTGAGTGTCGTCAGGACATCCCCATTGCAGACCATAAATGTTTCATCTAAATCATTGATTAATCCTAATGGACCAGCTGTTCCGAGAGGATGATCCTCAAAACTATAGCAAATGTGTACTCCTAAATGGGCTCCGTCCTGGAAAAAAGCTCGCATTAGCCCAGCTAAATGGCCTACCGTTAAAATTACTTCATCAATCCCGGCTCTACGCATTTGGTGTAACATGATTTCTAAGATAGCCTTATCACCGATAGGCATCATAGGTTTCGGAATAATTCGGGTATAAGGGGCTAATCGTGCACCTTTCCCACCTGCAAGAACAACCGCTTTCATAATTTAATCCCTATCCTGATCTGGACGAGGAAATATGTTGTGCTAAGCAGTCAATGCATTTGGAATCCACTGTGGCGCCAAGGTCACCGATATTATGTGAATTCGTTGAAGTTCGTTTAACCAGGTGATTTATGGAGGCAAGGATATCCGGCATGACCACTAGCTTGGAATTGGTAGGAGAACAAATACTCTTGATCAATCGGTATCCTTTTGAATCGACTCTATAATCTGCCAGAATTATAAGCCCGACATCGTGTTTTTTAACCAAGTCGGGAATATCTTCCCATTTTCCAATGACATTGGAACCGAAAAATCGTATCCCTTGCTTCGTCAGGTCATTATCTACAAAACCAACAATATGAAATAACTTTGAGTTCATCAGGTGTTCAAATAGCCACGCTGTGTGTTGGGCAGATGCCCCCAACCCGATGATCAGTACTCGCTCTCGTGCCATCTGATTTTTCTTTTGGAAGATCAACGATCGCTCTAAAAAGTGTGTGATGATCAAGGTCCGAGATCGGATGGTAATATAGCCAAATAGAGAGAAAACTGAACCAATCAGAATTAAATCCGCTGGCAGGTAACCCAGGAATAGGTTGGCAAAGAATGCAATCGTCGTAGCCAAAATCCATGAAGGAACTAAGTCAAAGAAATCGGAGGGATTTGCTTTAGACCAGCGAATCCGGTTAGTTCCAAATACCACACCCATTCCGCTGAATAAAACGGCGTACGCGAATGTCAGAATGATCGCATATAGTCCCCCAATATTCAAAGGAGCTTGTAAACGGAAAACAAGGCCGGTAATACCAAAGGCAATAATTGTAGTAATTAAGTCAATTGTAAACCAATTGAGGAATCTGCGGATAAGCCGTGAGAACAGACCTACAAAAAGAAGCTCTTCAGGTGGTTTATAGGATCCCACCCTCGGAAATAGCATCAAAGCAGTCCAAAGTAAAGTGTCAAGGTCCAGCAAAAATGAACGATATCGAACATATAACTGATCCAGCCGTATTTTATCAGGGCTTAACTCCAATAAATATATTTGTTCAACATTACAGTTTGATAATAGTTTTTCCTCATCATGGTATTGAACAGATGCTGGACTCGTAATTCCAGGCCGTATCGATAATACCTCATTCCAGACGTCTCTTGGCCAGGTTTTCGTAAAGTTTGGATCCTCGGGGCGCGGCCCAACCAGGCTCATATCACCTTTTAAAACATTCCAGAATTGAGGAAATTCGTTGAGTTTTGTATCTCTCAACCAACGCCCGATTGGTGTGATGCGCGAATCATCGTGAGCTGTTATTCTGGGGCCGGAATAACTCTGGGGAGTCTCTAACATCGTTCGAAATTTAAGAATATTAAATGGTTTCCCGTTTCGGCCTATGCGTATACCCCGGTAGTAGACTGGTCCTGCTGAACCTCGTTTGATTGCTAATGCGATCAAAACAAAGAAAGGCGATGATAGCAATAAGACAACGATTGAGACGACTATGTCGAACAATCGCTTCATAATGTCACTGAATCCAGCATTTAATTTGGCTAATCGAGATATAGGTTTAGATAGCTTAAATTTCAGAATTTGATCCCCTGCACTCATGCCATATACCTCCATTTACGACTAATAATTCCCAATAATTATGCTCCGCCATTCCGACATAAGCAGCTGAATCGGTTGAATGGTCTGTATATAAAAACAGTCGGGAGATTTCCCTATCCGGAGTGCTGTCCACGTCTGTCCTTGTCTAAACAACGAGCGTTCATATTTCAGCTTATCTGGAATCGCAGATTACTTGATACTCTATTCATCTGCTATCCCCTGATAGTCGAACAGAATTTTGTTTTGTGATTTACTTATTTATTGTCTTATTATTTCACCTGTAAAAATCGAACAGTCAAATCATAGAAATCGATATTGATAGAACTTGATCGCAATACCACAGGTCCCGTTTGTTTGGGGTTCTGTCCGGACAACGATTCCATTCGTAGCAAGTTTGGGTGCATCTTTATCTATTAACGAATTGGAAAGAAGAACAGTTACGGACAACCTTGATCCATTCTCAACATAGCGATTGGCCATCATAAATAACCCGCTAGCACTCAAATTAGCTAGCTTGGCACGATCGTTGAATTTAGTTCCGTCAACATCGTAACCCTTTATAATTGCTGGGTAATCGCAATCAATTCTCGGTTTTACACGTCTATCTGGAGTCGTATACATATGCACCCTTGCACTCCCTTGAACTACTTCGTTTAGCGTATTGTTTTCATGCATAATATTTGTCTTCAATATTAACTATATTAGAAAATCATTAATTTCGCATCGTTGAAATAGCCAAATAATGGTATACCAAATAGACTATTTTTTTACCCATTTCATAGACACATTCCGACCGTCCAATTGGCACAATTGTGCCATCCGATGATAGATTTATATCCCCGTATTAATCACCGAGGGAACCTATTCAGTTTTATAAGTGACAAATTAAGGGAATATATTACGAAGTATTGGATCTCACCAAGCCGTAACGATGAGCATATACCAATAATTCCAGCCTATCTGAGACCCCCAGTTTACTGTATATTGACGTCAAATGGTGTCGTACTGTCGTTTCGCTAATACATAACTCAGTTGATATTTTTTTATTTTTGAATCCCTGCCCAATTAAGCGAACAATTTGTTTCTCACGTTCACTAAGCTCATTAATATTATCCGTTTCAGAGTTTATTCTACTTGGCTTAGTATTACGCGATAAGTGCGAGAGGACATTAGCAATCATAGATCGTTCAAGCCAGACCTCCCCAGAATTTACCTTATCAATTGCTTTAATTAGGGTTTCAGGAGATTGAGTCTTAAAAACTACTCCCATGACACCATCCTCAACCGCTTGTTGATAAATCAAGGGATTGCTCATTCCAGTCACCAAGATTACACGCGACAAATCAGATGCTTTGATTATCCGGGAAATAACATCTGAACTAGTCTGCTCGGTGAGATTCAACTCGAGTAAGATGATATCAGGCTTTAAAGTAGAGATGATCTCTAATCCATCGGTAAGATTCCCAGCTTCTCCAATCACCTCCATCCCCGGTCGGTTTTTAACTAATAGAATTATGCCAGCCCTTACCAGGGCATGATTATCAAGTATGACAATGCGGATTTGATTTTTATCCATTCGAATTATCTGTCTATGACACCACTCCCCCTAATATATCACACGTTTTGCCTATCGATATCTTTCATCTCAACACAATAGTTTTTTATTTCAACTATATGAGAAGGAAGGGGTGATTTTTTATCGTTGTACTTAAAATATATCAAAGGATGCATCACATGTCAACCAATAATGACTGAATTTAAAAACAAAACCCCAATAACCATAGGTTTGTGTGAAGGCGGAATTCGACTCAAACTTTACCTCTCTGAGTAAATCTAGTCAATAATATGATATTACCGTCTACCTCTTATAAGTGGCGGTTTACCTAGTTGCCAATCCGCCCACTCACCAATCCCGATAGATACCCTCTTAAAATCGCTCCCATTGTCTGACTAAAAGAGCAGTCCGGTGTGCACTCTTTCTCGATAAGGGAAATCGGCAAGCTGTCATTCATTTTTCAAAGAGAAGATTAGGAGAGTTAATAGATTATCTCCTTGCTTGGGCTAGTATATATGGGGCGTTAAGAGGCAACCTTTACTCCCTACCCCTCTTCGCCAGGCATGACCGTGGTGCCGAACTAAAAATCAAACACATAAGTATCACAACCATGTGATATATTGTCACACAATGAGTGGGGCAGGCACTCGGAAGTTATACTGTAGTAAACATAACCCCAGGCTCTTATCGCCAATACTTTGCCACAATTGTCCTCAGGGCTTCTGGAAATTTGAAATTTCCTCAAGAATTTGTCAACCATACGAATATTTCGATCACTCAGCGAATGCTCATCTCAAGGCTATTGTGCTTGATCTGGGTTATTATGGTATATTTAACGGGAAGGATTAATTGTATTGTTTATTGTTTGTAGACCTTTTTTTAATAATTTATATTTACCCAAAACTACTTATTAATTTATACTCACTTTTCTCATGATAAAAAAACGAATGATTTATGATTCTAATGCAAAGATTCTTTTGTTGGGTTTGTTGATAACCTTAGGTTTCATTTTCCTGGATGGGCTATCTCTATTCTCGTTACCGCGTTTGGGAATTTCTTATGGCGGAATTCGAATACCTTTATTTGCTCTCATTTCGTTGCGCGGAGCAATTCTTTTTCTTTGGTTGATCTTGTTTGGTGGAATCATTATCGGCCGTTCCCTACTGGGTAGCCTAGTAGTTAGTCGATCCAGCGCGATAACTCAAATCCCGATCTGGCCATTGCTCGGACTGAATCTACTGTTCCTTGGGTTAGAACTATATAGTTCTTTTATTGAACCAACACGTTTAACAGTTGGTCGTTTAGTGGTCCAGGTTCCCGAATTAGACCATTCCGTCAGGATTGTACAGCTTAGCGATATTCATGTCGAGCGTACTACCCGACGAGAACTCGCTCTTCCAGGACTAGTAGATAGTCTTCAACCAGATATGATTGTTATGACCGGTGATTATTTAAACGAGTCCTACAAAAAAAACCAAATAACAATACAAGACCTAAGAGACCTTATACTCCAGTTACACGCCCCACTGGGGATTTATGCAGTGAACGGAAACGTGGAATCACGAGCGAAGATGGTTAATCTTTTCGCAGGTCTAGATGTTCATTTTTTAGACAATGAAGTAATCCGGATTCCACAGTTTGGGAATCATTTTGTTATGGTGGGATTGGAATACAATACCTGGTACTATGATGGAGACATTTTAAAAGGGTTAATGTCCCAGGTAAAGCCAAATGACTTTTCACTTTTACTTTATCACAAACCCGACCTAGCATTTACAGCGCGGGATCTGGGTATCGACTTGTATCTTACTGGTCATACTCATGGTGGGCAATTCCGTCTACCTTTCTATGGTGCGTTAATTACTGATTCCAGGTATGACAAAGAATTTGAGATGGGTCAATATCAACTCGATAACATGACAATGTACGTAAGTCGTGGATTGGGGATGGCCGGTGGGTTTGCTCCTCGAGTCCGTTTCCTGTGCCCGCCAGAAGTCGTAGTAATTGATTTGGTTCCTATGGAATTACAAAGGGGTCAGTAAATTCGATAAAATCTGAACTACTCTTCCCTGTTCCCACAGATGATCCATCAGCTTCGAAGATGCTGACTGGCCTCCAATTCTGGTCAGACAAGCGATCAGGGTGCGTGATCACAGAAAAAGATCTGAGAAAGTGAGTGACCTTCTACAAGGGATCACTCATCAATCAGTCACGCGCTGCATCCAGTCCGCAAGAACCCGCTCGCGTCCATCTCCCTCCGTAGTAAGTGTTCTTGCAAGCTCGGTTTCGATTGCGGCTTGCATCTCTCGGCCTCGCAAGTACAGCTCCCATATCGGAGTTCCGTGGAGCGCGCTCAGTTCTCCCTTTGCCTTGGCTAGGGAGAGCGAATCAAGCATTTTGTCATATCTCGCGATCTCTCGTTGGAATATTTCGTACGACTTGGTTCTGAGCACCTGCGACAGGGGCTCGTAGTCGCTGTATTCGCCGGGTCGGTGGCGCTCGATGCCCGTGGGCGATGGATCAAACAGACAGAAGAGCGTTACATGCCCATCGACGATGTGGATCTCATGCTTATTGCGAAGGAACTGCGGACTTTGGGACACCTCGTCAAAGTGGCACTCTTCTTCAGGGTCTCCTGCAGCTTCGTTTAAGTGATAGGTGGAGTCTCCATCGAGTGGTAACCACTGGCTCCAAAGCTGCTTTGTCTTTTTATACGGATGCTCGGCCATACGCACGCGGGCGGTCCCTTTCACCTCGTAGCAGACGTTGAATTCCGTTCGGGAATTGTAGGACATCTTGAATACCGATTCTCCATCCTCATTCGTGGGAAGCCCGGTCACAGCAAACATCGTGGTGCGAAACCAAGAAACAGGATTCCCGGATTTCGACAGAAGGATTGGATCGTGGTGTAAGAAGATCCGCCGGCTCAAATATTGAGGTGTTAATATCCACCGTAGCGACTGCGATGCTGAAGCACAGGCTGCGATAAACGTCTCATCGCGCAGCAATAATTGCTTGCCGCGCGTCTGCGAAGCTGAGGCACTCGACACGCATAGAAATTCGGTTCCCGGCTCGGCATCAAGAAAACTCTCCAAACCAGGCGGAAGATATACATGGACGCCTGCCTCCAGGTGAAGAGGTCGCCTTTTATCATCCGCCAGATAAAGTCTTCCACTTCCTCGAAGAACACTTATGACGTGACCGACGCTAGTTTTCGGTGCGAATTCACCAAACTCGAAGAAGTGAATCCGGTCAACATCCAGCCCCTCGGGATGGACCTCATGACTAAGGATGTTAGCGATAGCGAAAGGTTTACCAGCTTCGCGACGCCAATCGTTCTTGATAAGCTTTGGCATGGACATATTCTTCAGCCTTTCAACTTCTGCCGATCGACTTTTCCAGATGAGGTCGTAGGCACAGAGTCGCGGAATTCAACAATCTCCGGGATCATGTATTTTGGTAGTTGTGAAAAACAATGTCTATAGACATCCTCTTTCGTGAGTTTGCCTGGCGTCATCGGAACGACGATCACTGAAAGCCTATTCCCTATGAGCTCGTCAGGAATCGGGATAACAACGGCGTTCTTAATTTCTGGATGATTGCACAGAACTGTCTCTATCTCTCCAATCTCAATTCTATAACCTCGACTTTTAATCATATGGTCTTTACGTCCCAAGAACACATAGTTACCATCTGAATCTAGGCGGACTAAATCACCTGTCTTGTACACAATTTCAGGCAGATCAGGTTGCAGAGGATTTCTTACAAAGGATTTTTTTGTTTTTTCGATGTCACCCCAATATCCCAAAGCAACTGTAGATGCCCTTACATACAATTCGCCTTCCTGTTCAGAACCTTGAACACGATTTCCATTTTCGTCAATAGCGAAGACTTCAAAATTTGGGAGCGCTCTACCGATTGGAAGTATTCCTCTCCCATCTGAAGGCAGCTGATCAACCCAATAATAGGTTGAGGAATTTGCCTCTGTTTGCCCATACATATTGCAAAATCTTGCTCCAGGAATAGCCTCTTGGAGAAGCCGCAAGTATTTCAAAGGAAATAATTCGCCAGCAAATAGAATCAATCGCAAACTTGACAAGTCACAAGTGTTAAGGTTCTTGTTAGTCGCTAAAAGAGATAGTGCAGAAGGAACTGAATTCCATATTGTTATTTTCTTCTCTGAAATATATTCAACCAATTTTGCTGGAAATATTGCTGTAATCTCGGGAATGGCAACAACACAAGCTCCAGCCTTGAACGCTACGAAAATATCAAAGACTGACATATCAAAATGCAGCGGGGCAATATTAGAAAGCCTGTCCTCCTTTTCTATCCCGAAAAAGTCACAGGAGGAATTTACGAATGTCAATGAGTTCAGGTGTGATAACATTACCCCTTTGGGATTCCCTGTCGAGCCGGAAGTAAATAGGATGTATGCTATGTCTGAATCTATGACCTTCACAACGGGGGCACTCTCTCCAAGCTCATCAGGAACCAAGTATCCATTGATTAATTGGGTTGTCCCTAGTAATCCCACGGGACTTGATTCGTTCCCGTCCATTAGGACAATATGCTCAAGTGGAGAATTTTCGGGAAATGCCGTCTTTATTTTCGGCAGCTTATCATTATTAGTAAGCAACAATCTTATCCCGCACTTTTCTATTATGTAGATGACACGCCTCAAAGGACTTCCAGGGTCGATAGGAACATAGGTCGCTCCTGTCTTCAAAACCCCACAGGCTGCGATAATTGATTCTATGCCTCTATCCAAAAAGAGTCCTACACGATCTCCCTTCGCTATTCTGAACGATATGAGCGTGTGGGCAAGTTTGTTTGACTCTCTTTCTAATTCGGCATACGTGATTAAGCGATCTTTGAATGCTATCGCTTCTCTATCAGGATATCGAGCTGCACTTTCAGATAAAAGATGATGTAATAAGAAAGCCATCTTCTTTGATACTTCTCTCCAAATTCTGGCGATACAGGGTCGCCCTCATGATCTCACAAGCCTGCAAGGCGGGCAATGGTGCTGGCCTGCATCTCTGATGTGCCAGAATAGATGGTGGAGGCAATGCTGTCACGGAGATCGCGCTCTACTTCGTATTCTGACATATATCCATAGCCACCGCGGATTTGTACCGCATCTAGGCAAGCATGCTTGAGGCTCTCACTAATGAATAATTTGGCAACAGAGGACTCAAGGGTTGCATACTTCCGCTGATTCTTGAGATTGGCAGCACTGTACAGGGCAAGCCTTCCCAATTCCACGTTCATCTTCATCGTAGCTATTTTGTGAGAGACTGCCTGAAAATCCGAAATAGGCTTGCCAAACGCTTCGCGTTCCTTGGCGTAACGGATGCACTCCTCTAGAACCCGTTCTAATTGCCCCAACAAACAGGCAGATGTCAGAACCCGTTCCCACTCCACTACTTCACTGAAGAGCATTACACCCTGGCCTTCTCGTCCCACCAAGGAAGACGCGGGAACGTAACAGTCGGTGAAGACCAGTTCCCCGTTGGTCACGGTGCGAAGTCCCATCTTCTCCATAGGATTTCCCGCGGAAAATCCTGGATCTCCCTTCGAGACACACAAGCAAGAGAGCTTAGCCAATGTCTTTTTCGTAGGGTCGGTCACAGCATAGATCAGTGTTCGATCAGTGACAGGACCATTGCTTATCATTGCCTTGGTGCCGTTGATAACATACCCACCCTCTTTCTTGACTGCGGTGGTCCGCATAGCAAAGGCGTCTGAGCCTGATCCAGGTTCTGTAATGCCCTGAGAGTAGATGAGTTTCCCCGATGCCAGGTCAGGCAAGAGGCGGGCTTCCTGCTCCTGGTTCCCAAAGAGGAAGATCGTGATTCCACAAATCACCTGAGTTACCAGGGACAGAATAAGCCCTGAGTCTTTACAGGCATACCCCAGAGCATGATATACCGCTACTGTAGTGACAAAGTCAAACCCATCTCCTCCATACGATTCAGGAAAAGGCATGGCGAGGATTCGCAGTTCCGCGCATCTATGCCAGAGGTCGCGTGGAAAGGTGCTCGTTCGATCTCTCTCTGCCACTCCTGGGTTGAGTTCGTGCCGTGCAAAATCAATGATCGTCTTGCGGAGTTCTCGTTGTTCATCGGTGAAGAACGAGTTCATGGTTTGCTCCGCTTATTCGTTCGCCGTTCGACGAGCGCGACAATGGTGGAGATGGATGCAAAGTTCTCCGGGACGAGATCCTCATTGGGAATTTGGAGAGAGAACTCCTCTTCCAAGAAACTCAACATAGTCATAATACCTAATGAGTCAATTATCCCTGACTCGATGAGCTGATCTTCGTCGTTTAATGGAGTTTCCCGAGAATCATGAAGCAACTCGCGGGAAATAAACTCGTGGATGATTTCTTTTGTACTCATGACTTCTCCTCGATAGATTTTTTTCGGGAATCTTTCATCGAATCCTGGAAAGGAGAACCGCTTTGATCTACATAGCTTGCTCGCAGAAGGGAAAAAAATCGGGACACTCGCCTTTTCGGGAGCTCATGGAATTTGACCATCCTGTGCATCCACAGTGCTGGTAGATTGTCATCCCAATAGTACCCGTATACCTTTCGGTAGCCCTCATTTTTCAAGGTCATTTGAAGATTTCTATGAAGCGGTACGGCGAGATTTTTTCCTCGATAGGTGGGATGGATGAGCATATCAAAGGTATAAGCTTCCCCTTCTCCACAACGAATTCCCAGCATTTTTAAGTCTGGATGTATGTGGTCTGCCAATCCACGAGTGAAAGGGATACACCAGACATCCCCTACCACAGTGGAATCCATGATGATCGCAAAGCTACGCCAACCCTTTTTAAGGTTATGTAATGCCTTCAATCGCCGGCTGGAAATTGGGAAAGACCATTTCGCAGCTTTTAAATCTATAAGTTTTAGCTCAATAAATTGATAATCGGTATCCTGATAAACATTACTGTGGAGTGGAAGAGTAGTTAGTTCCATTTCTACTGGAGTCGCTATCCTATTCCAAAAAATCTGTTTTTTGATCTGATTCCACAAATTGCCCTCTGCAAGTATCTCACGGATCCTGTTGAAGGTTATCATTATTTTAAAAAACATGATTGGAATCCCTATATCGGAAATCAGTATTGATGTATATATCCAAATCTGTTAATAGGTTTCTTATTTTTCTAGATACTATAAGTTGGTTTGCCTCATGTAATGGACGAACTTCTCCCTCAGCTTAACAACCATGATGAGATGACGCCTGATCGGATTTTCCAAGGAATAAGTAGAAATTTTACCATGATTAGCACACCCAACCACTTATCAAAATAGTAAGGTAAAACACCAGGGAAGGTATTTGACTAATTAACTGAATCGTTGCAGAGCTCGTTCCGATCCACATATCGGTGCGTATATGGCTATGCGCTTATCTGTGAAACCTTATGAAGCTGGAATTTGGGCTGCTGCAGTCACAAGTTTAAAACGAAGAAACTAGATCAAGAATGAAAATTACAAATCATAATTCATGGATTGAAAGACCTGCAGGGCCGTGGTGA
>JBAPSY010000355.1:0-11222 GCA_049281855.1 Anaerolineales bacterium | reverse complement strand
AATTTGAGTAATTCGGGAATCATATTCTATAAAGACAAGTATCAGAATACTAAGGAGAACGATATGCATAAACCGATCAAGGATATTATCAAAACTGATCGCGCTCCAAAAGCGATTGGACCGTATTCTGCCGGGGTAAAGACCGAGCTATTTATTTTTACTGCTGGTCAGCTTGGAATCATCCCCGAAAGTGGCAATATCATAGAAGGGGGTATCGAAAATGAAACCAGACAATCATTACTCAATATCCAACATATTCTTGAAGATGCTGGTTCATCCCTTGCTTTCATCGTCAAAACCACTGTATTTCTCCGTGATATGGCTGACTTTAACCGCATGAATACGATTTATGCGGAATTTTTCAAGGAAAACCCTCCTGCTCGTTCAACAGTTCAGGTTGCTGCTCTGCCTAAGGGTGCTGCCATAGAAATCGAAGCAGTTGCCTTGGTTACCTATAAGTGATAAGGGATCACATGAGCGATCCTAAAAAATCTTGAATGCTGCTATTTAATTGTAACTGATACCTATTCAACACATCGATTCAAATGACCAATGTATCCGTAATCGTGCCTTGCTTTAATGAAGAAGCGACAATTCGCCAGCTTCTAGAGGCAATATATGGTCAAACTTATCCAGTACGTGAGATTGAAGTGATTATTGCCGATGGATTATCGACGGATCATACCCGAGCAGAGATAAAAGGTTTTCAATTAATTCATCCTCAGCTGGAGATAAGAATTATAGATAATATTCATCGCGCCATCCCATCGGGATTAAATCGGGCGATTGAGGCTGCTAAAGGCAAGTACATCGTTCGGATGGACGCCCATTCTATACCCCACCGCGATTACATCCAGAATTGTATTAAAGGGCTTGAGGAAGGTTTGGGTGACAACATAGGTGGAATATGGAAGATTCAACCTGGAGCATCTACTTGGATTGCTAGGGCTATCGCAATCGCAGCTTCCCACCCTATAGGTGCCGGGGATGCACGATACCGAATTGGTGGTTCTGCCCAGGAGGTGGATACAGTACCATTTGGTGCATTTCACAAGGAATTAATAAACAAGATCGGTATGTTTGATGAAACCCTGCTCACCAATGAAGATTATGAGTTTAATGCTCGTCTTAGGCAAGATGGCGGTAAAGTATGGTTGGATCCATCTATTCAGTCCATCTATTATGCACGACCTACCCTAAGAGAACTGGCCAAGCAATACTGGCGCTACGGATATTGGAAAGCCCAGATGCTGCGCAAACATCCAAAAACATTACGGTGGCGGCAGGTGCTTCCCCCTCTGTTCGTGTTTGCACTCCTTAGCCTGGGAATACTATCAATAGGTTGGAATCTTGCCCGTTGGGCATTGGCTATTACTGTGTTACTATATACTATCGTTATCTTCAGTATTGGCATCCTGATGAGTCTTAAATATAACAGCTTTCCGCTCGCCATTGGAGTCCCCCTGGCCACAGCCACAATTCATCTTTCATGGGGAGCGGCGTTCCTGTGGGGTTTGATTGCGAAACCCAGGATGAATAAGCCAAAAAGATGATAGGACTAAAAACTACCCCAACTTCAAGCAGGTGGCGGTTACGGCCTCGTGAAAGACGGACCCTCCTGCTTTTAGTAGATCTCCTTATGGCTGTATTGGCTTTGTTCATCGCGACATACGTTTGGTCGATCGCGGATATTTATCAGTCATTTACATTGAACTTCTTGCGCCGCTTGCCCAGCTGGTTTTTCCTTCTCCCCTTTATTTGGCCTCTGCTGATGGCGAGACTTTATGAGGAGCATCGTGCTCGAGACCCAGATCAGACGTTGCGCAATATAGCCTTCTCAGCATTGATTGGCATGGGGCTATACATGGTGTTCTACTTCACATCAGCCAAGGGATCCCTACCACGAGTTGGTGTTGCTACCTTTATCACAAGTGTATTTGTTCTTACATTATTATGGAGATTGCTTTACATCCGGATATTCACAGCGCCCCAATTTATGCGCCGAATGTTACTCGTAGGAGCTGGCGATACGGGTAATATTATGCTGAAAATAATTAGTCAGATCAAACCCCGCCCTTATATCCTGGTCGGAATCATTGATGATGACTCACAAAAAATAGGCAAAATGATCGAAGGATATGAGGTTTTTGGCGGTTGTGATGTATTGCTAAAGGCAATTTGCGACCATCAAATCACCGACCTGATCGTCGCAATCTCTGGTCAAATGCAAGGAGGTATGTTTCAAGCTCTTTTAGATGCCCAGGAAGTCGGTACCGAGATCATTCGCATGCCTGTAGCTTATGAAGAACTACTCCATCGTGTGCCAATTCGTTACCTCGAGGCTGAATGGATTCTTCGTTCGTTTGTAGATAAAGCCCGATCAGAGACATTTTCTGAGATGACAAAGCGTGCGTTGGACATTCTGGGTGGATTAGTGGGAATGTTTATTCTGCTCATTTTATTTCCATTTGTTGCGGTTGCAATCCTGGTGGAATCTAGCAAGCCAATTTTATATAAGCAAATTCGCATGGGCAGGGGTGGTCAACTCTATAACATATATAAGTTCCGGACCATGCGTCAAGATGCAGAAGCAGATGGTCAACCACAATGGGCTGAAGAAAATGATCATCGGGCAACAAAGGTCGGTCTCATATTACGAAAAACCCATATTGACGAAATTCCTCAATTCTATAATGTATTGCGCGGAGAGATGAGTCTGGTTGGACCTCGGGCTGAACGGCCCGAACTAGTAGAGTGGTTCCAAAAACATGTACCGTTCTATCGTGCGCGTCTTTTGGTTCGCCCTGGTATGACTGGTTGGGCTCAGGTTAATCAGCAGTATGCAGCCACAATCGATGAGACAATTGAAAAACTTGAATATGATTTGTACTACATCATGCATCGCAATTTGATGATGGATTTACGCATTATTGCACGGACACCAACTTTAGTGTTGAGTTTAAGGGGCAGATAGTGTGAAGGCCCGCATCCTATCCAAAAATCGTACATTGTTAGTGGGGGATTTATTACTTATTATTGTCTGCGTACTGGGCAGCTTTATGCTTCGCGTCCCATTAGGTGCCAGATTATTTGATTTCAGGTACCAAATCCTGACGATGATTGGTGTTGCATTAATCATCAAGCCATTGGTTTATTATCAATTTGGCTTGTATCGGCGTTTATGGGCGTATGCAAGTATCCACGAGTTAAAACTGATTGCCATTGCCGTCACTACAGCTTCGATCATTGTCACAATCATTGTCAGCCTGGTCTCCACCCTTATGGTAACGAAGGATTTCTCGCGTCTTGTGATGGTTATTGATTGGTTATTATCATTACTTGCTGTGGGTGGTTTGCGATTTTCCTATCGGATCATTTCAGAAAGCCAGTTAACATCCCGACAAACTGAAAATCGCTTGAAGCGGGTTTTGATCGCTGGCGCGGGTGATGCTGGAGCGCTTGTGGTTCGAGAAATGCAGCGGAATCCGCAAGCTAATTTACGACCCGTCGGATTTGTGGATGATGATCTTGCAAAACAAAAGCAGGAGATTTATGGGACACCTGTGATCGGAAAATTGGATGAATTGGCACGTTTGATTGATTTGAAAAAGGTTGATGAAGTCATAATTGCGATTCCAAGTGCACCCGGTCAGGTTGTACGTAAGGTTACTGATATTTGCCGAATAAAAAACATCCCATCGCGTACAATGCCAAGCCTGCATGAGCTGATTGGTGGAAAAATAAGTGTAAATCGCTTACGGGAAGTCGATATCACCGATTTGCTCCGCCGGGCTCCTACGAATACTGATATCGAGTTAGTCGGAATGAGCTTGGGGGGAAGGCGCGTTCTGGTTACTGGAGCTGGGGGTTCGATTGGGCGTGAATTATGCCGTCAGATTGCTCGTTGGGAACCAATGGAGCTATTTTTATTGGGGCATGGAGAAAATAGTATTTTTGAGACATTGATTGAGCTTGAGCAGAGTTTCCCATCGTTAAAACTGCATCCCATGATTGCAGATATCCGCGACAAGGAACATATCAATCACATATTCTCCAATTATCAACCACAAGTTGTTTTCCACGCAGCCGCCCATAAACATGTCCCTTTGATGCAGGCAAATATAGAGGAAGCAGTCAGTAATAACGTCCTTGGTACACGCAATATCGTTGATGCTTCGATTGAAAACAATGTTGAACGGCTGGTGATGATATCCACTGACAAGGCTATCTGTCCTACTAGTGTTTATGGTGCAACAAAACGAATTGGTGAAATGCTTATCCTCGATGCAGCACGAAGGACAGGAAAGTCATTTTCCGTCGTGCGTTTTGGCAATGTCTTGGGAAGCCGAGGTAGCGTTTTAATGCTCTTTAAGCGCCAAATCGATGACGGTGGCCCGGTCACAGTAACCCACCCAGATATGGAACGTTATTTTATGACTATCCCCGAAGCAGTTCACCTTGTTCTGCAAGCATCTGCCATGGGAGTAGGTGGAGAAGTATTCGTTCTGAACATGGGTGAGCAAATCCGTATCCTCGATCTCGCTCAAGATTTGATCCTACTTTCCGGACTCGAGCCAGGTAAGGATATAGAGATTGTATTTACTGGAATCCGCCCGGGAGAAAAGCTGAGTGAAGCATTATGGGATGAAGGTGCTGATTATCTGTCTACTATTCACCCAGACGTGCTCCAGCTAAACGAAAATGAAGTATTAACCAGTCATGATCTTGAAGCAACGATAAATAATTTGATTGAGCTGGGAAAAAATGGTGATCCTGATCAGATCGTAAGCATGTTAAATAAAATCGTTCCTGGCGCAGTTGTAAGCAGTACTCCATCTCCAGATTTAACTTCGGTAATCTGATCAATCATGGCAGAAATAAGCCCAATTGAGTGGGACGCGTTAATTTCCCAATATTCTAATCCTCATATCCTGCAGATACTCCCATGGGGACAATTAAAAGCTGAATTTGGGTGGCAACTAGCTCATGTTGCATCACATGATTGTGGAGCACAAATCTTGATAAAACGCATCGTGCCTGGGATTAATTTTGCTTATATCCCTAAAGGACCGATCGGGTTAAATTGGGACGATCTCTGGCCTGAAATTGATGATATCTGCCGAAGCAGGAATTGTGTTTTTTTAAAGGTTGAGCCTGATCGTTGGGTAGGGGACGAAACAATCCAAGATGAAATTGATCGCCAGCTTTCAAAAGATTTCGTCCAAAGTCACCACAGCATTCAACCAATGCGAACCCTGGTGGTAAACATACAAGGAGAGGAATCACATATACTCGGTCGGATGAAACAGAAGACTCGCTACAATATCAACCTCTCCCTCAAGAAAAACGTAATCGTTAGACCTTACACCGATCTAGGTGCATTTTATAATCTGATGGAAATCACCGGCCAACGTGACCAATTTAGCGTTCACAGCCAGGCATACTACCAGAGAGCATATGACCTTTTCCATGCGCGTGATCTGTGTCAATTACTGGTAGCAGAATTTGACGGTTCACCAATCTCCGCCTTAATGGTCTTTAGGGTTGGTAATCGTGCCTGGTATTTCTACGGTGCATCCTCGAATTTACATAGAGATAGAATGCCCAATTATTTGTTGCAATGGGAAGCAATTCGCTGGGCAAAATCACAAGGCTGCATTGAATATGACCTCTGGGGTGTCCCTGATGTTGATTTATCCTCATTGGAAGCCAATTTTGCCTCTAGAAGTGATGGTTTGTGGGGGGTATACCGGTTCAAGCGTGGGTTTGGTGGTGAGGTAAAGCGATCGGTTGGTCCATGGGATCGGGTTTACAATCCATACCTTTATCGGCTATACTCAATCTGGTTGAAATATCAAAAAGTCGAGGGATAACCCATAAAGGTGGTCAAATGCTTCCTAAAAATCCACCCCAAGTAAATCCTGTTCAATGGAACTCAGCGATCGCTCGTTTGCCAGGAGCGCATATTTTGCAAACTTGGGAATGGGGAAAGGTAAAGTCACAATTTGGTTGGCAGGCGAATTTCCTCAATTGGTTTAGGGAGAATGACCAGTATAAAATATCAATAAACTTTCATCCCGATCACCTCAAGCAGAAGTATCTTGTTGCAGCCGCGCTTACCCTTCAACGGACGATCAGGGTAGGCGGATTCTCACACAGAATGGGTGTAATCTATGTGCCAAAAGGACCTTTACTTGATTGGAATGATGCTCCTTTGCGTCGTCGTGTCCTCCAGGACTTAAAGGAATTCGCTCAAAAACATAGCGCCATATTTATTAAGATTGACCCCGATTTAGAGGTTGGTACTGGAATTCCCGGCCAGGTTGGAGCAGATGAAATCCAACTTGGTGTAGATGTTGGCAATGATTTAAAAGCTGATGGATGGCAATTCTCCGAAGAGCAGGTCCAATTTCGTAACACAGTATTAGTAAACCTAAAGCCGAGCGAAGAAGAGCTCCTCGCCAATATGAAGCAAAAAACACGTTACAACGTAAATCTGGCAATGCGAAAAGGGGTGACTATTCATATTGGAAAACCGACTGATATCGATATGCTCATCCGGATGTACGCTGAAACCTCCATTCGCGATGGATTTGTCATCCGGAATGATAATTATTACCGGGAAGTCTGGAATACTTTCATGTCCAACCTACAATCAGGATATTTTGATCAACCTGTTGCTGAGGCATTGATTGCGGAAGTGGAAGGCGAATCTGTCGCAGGGGCGATAATTTTTCGGTTTGCGGGAAGGGCTTGGTATTTATATGGAATGTCTCGAATAGCGCACAGAGATAAGATGCCAAACTACCTTCTTCAATGGGAAGCAATTAAACGCACCAGGGCTGCTGGTTGCACAGTATATGATTTGTGGGGTGCACCTGATGAATTTGTGGAAACAGATCCTTTATGGGGTGTATTCAGGTTTAAAGAAGGACTTGGAGGAACCATCCATCGCTATCTAGGGGCATGGGACTTGCCAGTTAATCGCATGCTTTACAGGCTTTATTCCAAGACTTTACCAGGTCTATTGGATATCATGCGCAAACATGGGAAGGCAAGCACAAAACAGGTTTTAGGATAAATAGCATGAGAACAATCCCACGCATTAAATTTACCCAATTACCTACTCCCGTAGAAGCACTTCCACGGCTCACTGCCGAATTGGGTGGACCTCAAATATTAGTTAAGCGTGATGATCTCACTGGTCTAGCCTTTGGTGGAAATAAGACGCGCAAGTTGGAATATTTACTTGCCGAAGCCAAATCCCATGGAGCACAAACGATAATCACCACAGGCGCGGTACAGTCCAACCACTGCCGACAAACTGCCGCTGCATGTGCAAGGCTCAATTTTGACTGTATTCTCGTCCTATCAGGTGAGAAACCACCTTCCGCGACCGGTAACTTAATGCTAGACCTACTATTTAATGCCAAGGTTATTTGGACTACTCATCAAGATCGAGATCAAGTACTTGAACAAACCTATCAAAAAGCTTGGGAATTAGGCCAACGACCATACATGATCCCTTATGGGGGCTCAAATACCATCGGCGCGACTGCGTATGTGTTTGCTATGAAAGAATTACTCGATCAAAATTATCAGCCGGATTGGATAATAATCGCATCTTCTTCTGGTGGCACACAGGCGGGATTAGTGACTGGGGCAGGATTATTTGGCTTCAAGGGGAAAGTCTTGGGAATTAGCGTGGATGAAACCGAAGCTGATTTACAGACACGAGTAGCTTCACTAGCGAGCGCGACAGCAGATACGCTTGGGGAAAAGATTATTTTTCTACCTCAGGATATATTGGTTTCCGCTGATTATCTTGGGGGTGGTTATGGGGTTATGGGAGCACCCGAATTCGAATCGATCCGGTTATTTGCTCGATTGGAAGGATTGTTGCTAGATCCGGTTTACACAGGTCGCGCTGCAGCTGGATTGATCGACCTTATTCAAAAAGGATATTTTAAACCAGAAGAATCCGTCCTATTCTGGCACACTGGAGGCACACCTGCTTTATTTTCGGAAAAATATGCTTCCCTGGCTGGTGCCATCTAGAAACCCCACATCAGATCTACAATCCCCGATATGCGAAGCAACTTATAGCATTAAGTAAATCTTATCTTATTCTCTTGATACAGAGAACCATTTACGCCCTTTTTGCGTCCGGATAAATTTTTCTGGGGATGATGAGTTTCAATGATTATTGCTTGGCTCCTGGAATCGTGACAAGAACCGGTTTATCCAGGCAATCAAGGATAGATTCCGAATTATCCTTCCGGCTTTTTTTGCTACCTCTGAATCGGCAGGATGTGGACTATATTCTGAGGTTTGATACTCTGCCAACAATCGTTCAGCGGGGGTTGTTGCAGCAGGGATGGCAGAAATAAGTGATGCAGTTCGTTCGTATGGAGTGTCTTGGATACTAGGTTTTCTTCCAATGCGATCTAGAGCATAATTGATTTCTAGATAAGAGCGTGATAAACCGGGAAGTCTCATGGTATTTACCCAATTGATCAAGAAATCAGGCGGACGTATTCCAAGTCGACGCAGTCCTTTTTCCAATCTTTCAGGTACTTCTATCGAAACACGCTCCAAAAATGGCTTTACCTTAAATCCTCGCCGAACCTGCCAGATAACAATGATCAAAATAACAAGCGCAAATAGTAAGACGAATAATTTAAGGATATTCCCGAGTGTCCAAAAATTCACATTTTGACTGGGGATAAATGACGGATCATTTTCACCTGGATTTCGTCGATTGTTATCGTTTGCACCAGGCTGATTTTGCCCATCCTGTTCATTACTAGTTTGTCTTTCATCTGGAGTGGTAATTGGTTCACCAGAAGGTCGGAATAAGGGTAGTTGAGAGACCGTAGGCTCAAAAATTACCCAACCAATTTCTGGGAAAAACACTTCAGGCCATGCATGAGCGTCCTTTTGGCGCACCACATAGGTTGATGTTTCACTGATTTGTTCTTGGGTTATAACCGGACCTGCCCCAGGGGGTAATTGTTGTATTGGAGGTACCTCACGCTCCCCTTGAGCAAATCCTACTGCTATCCGTGCAGGGATCCCTAACGTCCGTAGTAAGATGACCTCAGCCGAGGCGTAATAATTGCAAAATCCTTGTTTATAATCAAACAAAAACCAATCTATTCGTTCCTGATTGGGTGGGGGTTGGCTGATCGATTGGTTGTACTCAATATTATTGCGCAGATAATCGGTCACTGCATTAGCGATATCATATGGATTGCTTAAACCTGCTGAAATATTTTTCGCCAACTCCCTCGTTCTGGTAGAGATATTATTAGGTAATTGAAGGTATTCGTCATGAACCCATTCAGGGTAAGAAGTACTTGCAGCCTGGAGTTCGCTCACTGTCTCAACATCAATTGCAGAACGCGTGGTGTACTGATCTCCAGGATGAACAAAATCTTTGCTAATCAACGTACTAAAATCAACCGTTCCATCTGGATTAACGTTCATATATGCATGCGTTGGCAGGCTAACCCATAAAGGTTCGGGAACTGTGAAGAGATTTGAAATTGGATCCTGAGGAAAAAATATAAATGTAACCACCGGACGAGCATCTACACCGGGTTGATTTAAGTCAACACTTTCCGAGGTGAGGTCATGAGCGGTCTTTATCGTAGACAACCACTGATTACTTTCATAAGTGTCATAGACGCGAGCTTCCCAATAAAAACGATCTCCATTGGGAGGGTTGGTCGGTGCTTCTACTTCTAACACTACTCGATTAGATAAAGGAGTACCCAATCCAAGTGGTAATGAGTCACCATAAAAGTTTTGCACCAAACCCACCGAGGCTCGCAGAGATGCAAACATAAAACTAAATCGGTCTTTAACCGTAAGCCAAGGTTTTGATGCTGTCTGCCAAATTTGTACGGCTGGTTTGAACGTTTCTGCCACCACGGGTACATTCCAGGCAAAAAATACCAATATCATCGAAAGGACTAGAGCAACTCGAGAGAAATCAAACCCCATATCTGGTGGCGTATGTGTATGTCTTTCCTTCCATATAACCTTGTTTTTTATATATACCAACCGTGCTACCAGAATAAGGGAAAAGAACAGGTAAAATGCCAGATACCACGAACGGTTGACTAACAACGGATCGAAGGAATGGATCACGAATACAGAAATACCTCCGGGAATAATGACCTTCCATGGGTTTGCTTCCCGAAGAAGGACCACCCCAGCATAAATGGATAATGACCAGAATAACATCGCCATCAACAATAAGAATAGGATACTATCGGTAACTGGTTTCCTGGTCAACAACTCCTGTATTACAACCTCTAACCTTACCCCCAGGATTCCCAAACGGTCACGCCAGGTAGTGTCAATCTCGAGAGTTAATCCCAATTGCCATGGAATAAGAATTACCCCATATAACCCTGCTAAAATGACCACCCAAAAGCGTTTGAAAATGCTCTTCCCAAGTGCTAATCCCAACAATGTTCCAATCAATGTGATTACTTGAACCAGGGGCAGGTATTTTGTCCATAATGTGGCAACCAGACGCGCTGCAGCGATTTGCATGATAATGATGAGCAAAATCGCTGACAACCAATCCCCCCAACGAATATTGGCTTTATTTTTCGGTGACGTGTTCATAAATTACTACCTGAATTAGTAACCAATGTATTATTCTATCAGACTACCCTTAATGGAAGATGATGGTTCAAATGATGTATTTATGATCATCAAAAAATCAGGTGGTCGCCTGATACGAAACGGATTGACCCCCCTATCAACCAAATATCGGAATTGTTACGCGAAAAAACAATAGCATTCAATTAATCTCTCCCAGAAACCAGTGAGTTTAAGATCGAAGTCGAATCCTTCGGAAATGCGAGGCGGTTTAGGTCTGTAGAACACTGGTTTATAAAATTATCCAGCCAAAAGAATCGCTCTTTATATTGCTTAAGCACGATAATTCGTGTCCCTAGGATAACTGGGTAACATGCCTTTGAGAGCTGGAAAGCGGTGCGTGTAGAGAATAAATAACATTCGTACCTCAATATCGCTCCCAAAGCCGCTTGCTTTGCGGTGTTTGCCAGTGAACAATCTTGCATCGCTTGTAAAGACGACCCTTGCGTCGCTCGCAAGGAACACTCTTGCATCTCTCGCAAGGAACGCTCGCTATGTTTCGGACGAATAACGTCCTCAATAATTCGGACGAAAAACCACCTTAG
>JBAPSY010000354.1:0-1891 GCA_049281855.1 Anaerolineales bacterium | reverse complement strand
TCTACAAGAAATTGTGTAAATTAACTCTATCGGGAGGTGCAGCCTTCTGGATTATTGACTTCGTAATCTCAGTGTCTCCCATCGCTGCGGGGTATAGAGCTGCTTTCTCGATTTCTTATCTTCCAATAGCTATTGTTGAAGCTTTGGTTGGCGGTCTGATGATTGGAGGCTGCGTCAGTTATTTCCTCCTTCGTTTCTTTGAAAAGATTCCAACACAAAATCCCATCTTAAAGGCATTTATCCTTAGCTTTGTTGCCATGCTCATGATCGAAGTCCTTTCAACTCTTGTTAATCCAAGCAATGCCTCTGTCTACCTTTTGATTGACACAGGAATGAACGTGCCAAGGTTTCTCGCTCTTGGAATAGTTGTTGGCCATCTATACGATAAGCTCAATGGAGGTGTGTGATTATGAAAGCGATTGTCTGCCCTAAATACGGTTCACCGGATGTCCTTCAACTCCAGGAGGTGGCAAAACCCGCTCCCCAGGATGATGAAGTATTGATCAGAATCTATGCGGCATCCGTCAATGCGCGGGACTGGCGTTTCATGAGAGCAAACCCGTTCTTTATCCGCCTGGCGCCGGGAGGCTTTCTGCAACCCAAAAACAAGATCCTCGGGGCTGATCTAGCCGGGCGGGTTGAGGCGGTTGGCAGAAACGTCAAACAGTTTCAGCCAGGCGATGAAGTTTTCGGGTACTTACCCAGTGCAACCGGTCGCGGCACTTTTACCGAGTATGTATGCGCCAATGAAAAATCAATTACACTGAAACCTGCCAACCTAACGTTCGAACAGGCTGCAGCTGTACCTGAAGCGGCGATGACTGCCTTGCAGGGATTACGCGACAATGGAAACATTCAACCAGGGCAAAAGGTATTGATCAATGGTGCCTCAGGTGGTGTTGGAACTTTTGCCGTGCAGATCGCCAAGGCGTTTGGAGCGGAAGTGACTGCCGTGTGCAGTACGAGGAATCTGGAATGGTGCGCTCCCTTGGAGCAGATCATGTCATCGATTACAAGGTAGAAGACTTCACCCAAAACGGGCAGCAGTACGACCTGATCCTGGCTGTGAACGGATATCATCCAATTTCAGATTACCTGCGGGCATTAAAACCTGAAGGTACCTATGTCGTTGCGGGCGGTTCGATGTTACAACTCTTCCAGGCGGCGAGCCTGGGACGACGTGCTTCAAAGACCGGGAGCCAGATAACATATGTCGTTTCGCTGGTGCAAAGCCGAAAGGATTTGATCTTTTTGAAAGAGCTCCTTGAATCCGGAAAAGTCATACCGATTATCGATGGATGTTACCCGTTAAGTAAAACTCCTGATGCTTTCTGGTATTTTGAGAAAGTACATCCCAAGGGAAAAGTCGTCATATGTGTGGTCTGATTATCTATGTAAAACAGACATCCTGATTACCGGAACAAATTCTCTGTACTGTCCGTCGTTAGAATTGGAGATGAAAATGTCAGACAACCGGGAGACTCTCATCACATTTACCAAACGGATGAAATACATCAAATCTAGAACAACAGAAAAAAGGAAAAAATGAAAAGGATCATTACATTTACAATCATTTTGATGGCACTGACAGCCTGCACAGCGCTCCAGGTCCAGACACCTGAACCTGCTGCGACGGACATATCTCAGGCAAGTTTGCCAAACCCAGCGTCGGTCTATTGCAAGGAGCAAGGGAACAAACACGAAATTCGCATGGCTGCCGATGGCAGCCAAAACGGAATATGTGTTTTTCCAGATGGATCCGAATGTGATGAGTGGGCCTACTTCCGGGGTGAGTGTGGCCCCGCAGCACAAAAAAGCCCAACACCTGCCATGACCGCTGAGGCAACCACAGATGCTAGTGGTGGTTACATGCCACCAGGTACCGCAGAAG
>JBAPSY010000353.1:0-14125 GCA_049281855.1 Anaerolineales bacterium | reverse complement strand
AGCTACTTAAGAAAACCGATTAGTTTTTCAAACCTTTCATCGGGGAAAGGAGCGCTTTATGCGAGGATGGAACAACCACAAGTAAATCGGGGGAGCAACTATCAGGACCAACCCGAAAACCATCCAGAAGGGGTGGGCGATATTCGGACGGCCTAGACTCACGACATCGGTGTTTGGGAGCAGCAGCGTACCCGCAAAATCCATCAATCCGTGAGCCAGGATAGCCCCCAAGATGCCGCCGGTCCGCCAGCGGAGCAAGGCGAAGATCAGACCATATAAAGCGGTGGTGATAATGATTAAGGGTCCACCGCCCAAGTGCCAAAAACCAAAACAGATACTCGAACCCCAGATTGCCCAACGTGTGCCGCGCCAATCTTCAAAGGCTCGGTAGATGAGCCCGCGGAATAAAAGCTCTTGTCCTATGGCCACCAGGGCGAAGTCGAAAACGAATTCGCCAACAAGGCGCAGCGGGCTGAGCTCAGGCGGAGGCAGGTTCCAATCGACAGATAAGATGACGAGAGACCTTCCGAACACGATCGCCAGACCGCAGGCCAGGCCCAGCCAGAGACCTTTGCAGTTCACTCCCAGCTCATCCAGGCTCCAGCGGCGCAAGCCGATGACCAGGCTTCCGGCGATAGCGTAGAGGTCTGACAAAGAATTGGCGATCCACGCGCTGATTCCTTCGACATTCGGCCACAACCACAGGTAAGCAGGTATTGCGGGCAGGAACATCACGCCCACTTCCAGTAAAGCAGAGAGGCCCGGTGGGAGCTTGCTATTAATGGATGATCTATCTTTCATATTTAATAATTTTCTCCTAAATAGCGAGGCAATCTAACTATACACCAAACAATGTGGCTCTCTGTACGATGCTGTAAACCAACCAATTCTGATCGAGGAAATATAGCTTGCTCTCATAATGGTACCTTTTTTATGGGAAATTAATTTACCAATTGTAGTTCCCTTCCCTAATATGCACTTTATTTGGAGGAGGTTGAGATTGGCTCAATCCGTAAAATCCGAGTAAAAAAACTATTCTAAAATTACCATCATTAACCGTATACTAATGCTGAAGGGAGTCAACTGGAACGGGCGATTGTTTTGGTAGCATTATAGAAACAGAAAATATCTTGGTATGCGTTTTATATATTCGCGATAACTATCTCCATATTTCTCTATACATGCTGTTTCTTCGTCAAGGATCTGAATGTGGTAAATGAAGCCCACGATTATTACCATCCCAATATAAAGCCATATCATTGTAGCGATTGCCGATCCTAAAAGCACCAAAAATAATCCCAACCATTGAGGGTTGCGCGAGATTCGGTACGGCCCTCCCACAACCGGCTGACTAATAGGAGTAATTCCAAAGAAATGGAGAGCGCTCATTTCAAATATATATCCAATAATATATATTACAGCACCTACAATAAATATTGGATTATTGATATGCAGCGGAGTAAATATCATCATCGCGATATAAGCTATCATAGCAAATTGCCCGCATAAACGAATAATTACAAATACTTTCTTCCTCTCGTCTTTGGGGTTATTGAAGAGCCAGATCCTTGATTCATTCGAGTATAGAGATACAGAGAGAATAAGCCCAATAAAATAGAGTAAGAGCGGTATCCATCCATTCAATATGCCTATGTGGAATTCAGGTAATATTTTCATACTCTTTCTCCTGCTGAATGATTTATTGTTTACCGTTCGATGATCAGGTTCAGTTGGGTCGACTAGCAGCGAGAATCAACTTCGGGTGAATGTTTGTATTAGGCGGATATTTTTGCAGAAATCGCTTGTTGAATAAACCTTAAAATATCATCTGGCTGGCGCGTTGAAAAGGAAATATCCCGCACAAGTCCAACTTTCCTATTGAACGCGATCACGATCCTGGGATATTCAAGGAAATTGAACGAGGCGCGATACCTTTTTCGGATAAACATGAAGTGTATCCCTGCTCCTCCATACTTCATAATCACGGGCAGCTCATCAAGGCTGCATTCTTGAATATTATCAACTGGTATTGTCCAAGTAAAAATGCCAAAGGTGAGCTTCAGGGAGGCTGGGGTGAAATTGATCAGAAGGGTTCGGTAGTTCAATGAGTAGAAAAGGAATATGATGAATAAGCAGACGAAAGCGACAGCAAGAATGTCCAATCCATCAGAAGCCACTCTCCATATCAGTAATAATAAGGAGAGAATCATAAGTACCAGGAAGAGTGCCTCTGTCTTGTATGAAGAAATCCTTTCTGTATATATCAGATTATTAGCCTGATCAGTGCTTTGTCTCATACGCGTTTTGCTCCTGATTGAGAGCATCACCATATACCCAGGAATAAACGATATCGT
Source organism: Anaerolineales bacterium (assembly GCA_049281855.1). Lineage (GTDB taxonomy): Bacteria > Chloroflexota > Anaerolineae > Anaerolineales > UBA4823 > FEB-25. The sequence continues at coordinate 11,771 of JBAPSY010000353.1, read as the reverse complement.
ACCCGCATTGCATAATCACGATAGCCTTCCAATTCATTCCATAAAGTTTTATCTTCCAGATTTGTGCGAATCACCAGAAGAATGATACAGAACAATGCTGGCAAGAATGCCCATGGCGAATCCAGGAAGAAGGGTATTACCAGCGTTGTCAGTAATGAACCCGCATAACCGGGATGCCGTATCCAGCGATATGGACCACTGGACACAACCTGATGACCGCGATCAGCCTGAACGCGTACTTCAGCAGAGAAAAAGGCATTTTCAATAAAAGCATATGATCCCAAGGTATATCCAGCCAGGATAAAGACCAGCAAAGCGATTTTTACTGTCAAACTAAATAAAGGCGACCATGCATACAAAGCATTCAGTCCAGCAATCAGCGGTATCAAACTGCCACCAAGCAAACCCAAAGAAGCTAATCGTTTATCCCAGGGTTTCGTGTTTTCATGTTGCAGGAAACCGGCACGCTCAGCGATAATATCTGGATGACGCCGCGCAGCCAGTATCCGACTGAGAGCAAAGGCAATGATGGTTGTAATGGCGTATACCCAGGCTTCCCACCAATCCCAGTGCTTCGAGATCAACAGCGGTAGAAATGGAAAGACAACAACAAGAAATAATGTTAGGATAACAATTCCTGGTGAGATTGTATTTTGTTGCTTATTCACTTTTCACTGAAATCTACCCGGTTGTTACACCGCGTTTCGAATCCCAAAAAGCATAATATTTTCTCTTCAACAACTGAACCCATCGCAACATAAATCATAGTTCAGAAAAACAAGAATTAAGACGGGATTCGTTCTATAAAAGCACGATAGGACTCACCACATTGTTTCAAGTATACAGAAGAAACCCTCTCAAGGCAATACGCCCAAAGTATTTTCACTCCGCAAACACACCTATCCGTTTTCCACGTGGTTACAAATATTTATAACGTGATCCATAAATCACCGCAATGTGTGAACAACAATACTTCTCGCATACGAGAAAATAGGATATTTAATCTCCTAATTATTGCTTAATAATTACCTGTGATAAGAGGGGAAACAAACCAACAGCGAACCTAAGGAGTAGTGCGAAATTAAATATGTTCCCCAGGCGTCTATGACCCCGTAGGGCGACACCACCTGGTCTCCTGGAGATCAGGGTCAGGTACCTGTACAGACTATCTCCCACTGCCTTGCACGGCATTCTGTCATGCCCGTTCCGATATGAAGCGGGCTTTTTTGATTCCAACAAAAGAAAGGAACCCACCATACTCAAAGTCCATAGCCTAACAGTCAATTCGTACTGCCACGGTAAAGCTTACCCACCCATCTCTTCTGAATCCACTGATTAACTTACCAACTGCATCACAATTGCACCAGTAAAAAGTTAATCTGTCAATTTGGTAGATTACCCCCCCGTATATCGTGTAGTAAGGGTGGAATACTCCATGATATAGGGAGACACGAAGGGTTTGAACCCATGAAATTATAGACCCAATAGTTAAGAGGTTGTGAGATCTGCTCACTTTAAAAGACTGACCCACCTGTCTTAAATTTCTAATCTGTAAGCCAGTCGGCTGCTACCATTTTGTGTTAAAATTATGCTATCAACCAATCAATCTCTCCTCACCGGGCTTGCAAAAACCATTCTTCGTTGGGCCGGCCTAAAACACGAGCTTGATGGTCAAAGGTTGTGGAAACGGGTTTCTCGCTCATAACCCGGAGGTCCTTGGTTCGAATCCAAGCCCCGCTACTGAAGGCGTTTTTTACCCGAAACAACGCAAGCGATCTTCGTTAGCGCAGCTAAATAAAATCCGTCCACTAGGACGGTTTTTTATATATAAGTTCCTTGGTCCCCATAAAGGGGATGCATTCGAATCCAAGCCCCGCTACTTGAGGGCGTTTTTTGCCCGAAACAACGCAAGCGATCTTCGCGAGCGTCGCTAAACATAATCCGTCCACTCGGACGGATTTTTATTTATGAGTTCCATGGTCTCCGTTGAGAGGATGCGTTCGAATATTCACCCCGCGATAAAAACAAAATTCTAATCACAACGAGGAATACAGATGTTCTACCATTTACAGATCACCCAAGTTTATCGTATATTCCCAATTTCATCCGGGCTGCAACTCGAATTTGGGATTGAGGGCTCCATTTATCGAAAAGCATGTGTGCTTGCTGAATGACTTCCTCAGCAATAACAACTTCATCCTTCCAATTTTCTTCCAGATCATCTTCCATCCCTTTGATCGTCTTCCAATTGTATGTAAAATCGAAATACTCTACCTTCGATTCAATAAACATCCGATCCAAAATTACTGACTCGATCGCCCGATCTACACATTGGTCCTTTCCAACACCTGGGCTCATATCTACAATACCAGCTGACTCACTGCCTCCTGCGTATACGATCTCCAATGGGACGTTCACAGAAAGCGGGCGAACATCGACCATGATCCCTTGTGGAACCAAGACCCGATGGGCTTCCTTCAGGGCATGAACCATGCCCTCATCAGCAATTCATCAAAGCGATGACGCAAAGATAACAATATCGATAACCTGAGGCGGAAAAGGCAACTGTTCACCTTTAGATTGAATATAAAATGAATTCAGGGGTCTCTTATTATTCATTGCTTCATGTAGGTCGGATATTTCAGGGTCAATTCCAACAATTCTCCTGGGTATTTTGGCATATTGTCGGGTAAATTTCCCATCGCCACACCCCACTTCCAAGATATCTTTATCTGCAAGTTCGCACACTGTAACTAAATGACTTAATTCATTACCTTCAGGGTCTCGTAACGGTTTCATCTCCACCTCCTTTAATTCATACCCTTTAAGCACACTTCCAACCCTAAGCCTGCTATTCCCGAATTAATTATACTATTTTAGACACTTATATTCCTTTTATGAAGAAGCTTTTTTCGTGCAAAGATTCGAAGTATGAGATAAATCCAAACCATCATCCACTTGACATAATTGGTAGAATCTGTTATTTATTACCTATCTTATCCAAATTTGCCAGAAAGACATGAAAGGGGTTACCTATGAAATTCTTCATCCACTGGCTCATCACCGTCATTGCACTGTTCGTTGCGACACTAATCCTGCCGAAATCCCTTATGTCGGTCCAAGGCACATCTGCCTGGCTGGCTTTCGCAGTCATGGCGATTGTGCTCGCGCTGGTCAACGTTTTTATTCGACCAGTCCTCAAGCTACTATCCTGCGCCTTCATTATCCTCACCGTGGGTCTATTTATGCTGGTAATCAACGCCTTCCTGCTTTGGTTTTCCTCCTGGATCTGCCAGCAGATTGGCGTGGGCTTTTTCGTCCAATGGCCTTGGGGTGCCTTCTGGGGCTCGATCATTGTCAGTGTGGTTTCGTTCGTCTTCCACCTGTTCATCCACCAAAGCCCTCGAGCCACATAAATACGCTCCACATCTGTTTACTTCCAACATATAGATGAATGTAAAGCATTCTCGTTCGCCTATTAACGCGCCTGGATCTAATCTCCTATGCACCTGAGATATAATTCTTTTAGCGTTCCTTATACACGTTCATTTTTGTCGGCAGAATTTCAGAAGCGAAGGGCTATCCAGGACGCTTGTTGAATAAGCGCTCGCCCATCCTCATCGATTTAAGTTCCCATCGGAGCAACCATGAATATCCAAGCAAAAGGTTCTCATTTTGTGGATGACCTCGGTCGCCGGGTCATGTTGCGCGGGGTCAACCTGAGCGGCAGTAGCAAAGTCCCGTACACACCCGATGGAGCAACCTACATCCGTGATGGCTTCTTCGATCATCGCAACGTCTCCTTCGTTGGGTGCCCCTTTCCGCTGGATCAGGCTGACGAACACCTGAGTCGATTGCATGAGTGGGGCTTCAACTTCCTGCGTCTCCTGGTCACATGGGAAGCTATCGAGCACGCCGGACCCGGTATTTATGATGAAGAATATCTCGACTATATCGTTGAGGTTGTGAAGAAAGCCAGCCAGTTCGGTTTCAACCTGTTTATCGACCCACACCAGGATGTGTGGAGCCGCTTCTCAGGTGGGGATGGCGCTCCCGGTTGGACACTTGAAGCCGTTGGCTTTGACCTCACCCATTTCGCTGAGACCGGTGCTGCCATCGTTCACGCCACCCATGGCGACCCCTTCCCCAGGATGATCTGGAGCTCCAACGCTGGTAAGCTGGCCTGCGCAACCATGTTCAGCCTGTTCTTTGGCGGGAATGACTTTGCCCCTTACACCAAAGTGGAAGGTGAGCCCGTCCAGGATTATCTGCAGGGGCATTACCTTGAAGCTATCCGCCAGGTGGCGCTGCGATTGAAAGACCAGCCCAATGTACTCGGGTACGACACGATGAATGAGCCTTCATGTGGCTATATCGGATGGAAAGACCTGGATGCCCCGGGCGGGTTACTGGATATTGGGGATGTACCCACACCTTTCCAATCCATGCTGCTCGGGGAAGGGCTTACGCAAGATGTGCCTGTGTGGGTGTTGGGGTTGGCCAGCTTTAAGCGCCTGGGCACTCATCGCTTGAATGAAATTCACCAGCGTGTCTGGAGGGAGGAATTTAATTGCACCTGGAAAGACAACGGTATTTGGGATATTGATACCACTGGCACACCTAAGCTCCTGCGACCAGACCATTTTTCAATGGTGAACGGTAAACCCGTGAATTTTACCCAAGATTACTACCGCCCCTTTGCCAATCGTTTTGCATCTGCCATTCGCAGCACCCATCCGGAGGCGTTGATCTTCCTCGAATCTGAGTTTGAAGCGCTGATATCGAAGTGGGGTGAAGATGATGCGATCGGTATTGTTTATGCTCCTCATTGGTACGATGGTTATGTCGTCGCAAAGAAAGAGTATATCCCCATGCTGGGGGTTAACAGCTACACGCGTAGGGTGGTCATCAGTCAACCAGCTATTCGCCGATCATATCGGCACCAGCTTGCCACGCTCGAACGTCGTGCAGATCAGGAGCTGGGTGGTGTGCCATTCGTCCTGGGTGAGTTTGGCATTCCCTTTGACCTGGATAACAAACGGGCGTACCAAAGCGGCAATTTCCGCACTCAGGTGATAGCATTACAACGCAGTATGCAGGCAGTTGAGGATAACCTGCTGAATTACACACTGTGGAATTACACCCCCGATAACACCAATCTCCACGGTGACCTGTGGAACGATGAGGATTTTTCTATCTACAGCGAAGACCAGCGCACCAACCCTCGCGATATCAACTCAGGTGGGCGCGGGCTGGAAGCGGTGGTGCGCCCGTTCCCGGTGGCGACTGCAGGAGAGCTGCTCAAGTCAAATTTTAATCCCCGCACGCGGGTCTTCAAGCTGGTGTTCCGTCATGATCTTGCGGTCTCTGCGCCTACTCAGATTTTCATCCCGAATTACCAATACCCGCATGGTTACTCCATTCGAGTGAGTGACGGAAGGTATGAAATCCAACGCTCCGAGCAAACTCTGCTTTACTGGCCGGGCGAAGAGCGGAGTGTCCATAAGCTGACGATAAAACCATAAAGTTCCGGTCAATTGTGGGTTGGATGCTCTCACCAGCCCAAAGTAATCTTCTTGGTACGTTGGAGATTGCCACGTCGGGTTTCACAGATCGAAGGATGCCCCCTCGCAATGAACAGTTGTTATTGCAACCCACCGCTGAGCTTTACGTTGGCAGATTCAGGGGGAGTGGCAGATTTTGCTTGAGGGTAACCATCTTCACGATAATGGCAGCCACGGCTCGTGCGGTTGCGGTGAGCCGCGTAGGCTACAATCAAAGCCGTTTGCACACTGTTACGCAAACCGATCAACCCATCGCTCAAGCGGGTTTTACGGTAAAACTCCTCGATATCCAGCCAGAGCTGGCGCAGATCGCGGATGGCACGGTTTAAACGGTACTCGCTACGCACCAGACCCACATAATGCCACATCAGGTTGCGCACGCTGTGCATATCCCCCTGGATCAGGTTCGGGTCAGGTTCATAAATCAGCCCGCTGTCATTCCATTCAGGGACGTCAGTCTCATTTAATAATGCACCCGGTGAATGAGCCTGGATGTCTTGTGCAGCTTGAACTCCCCAGACCAACCCCTCCAGGAGAGAGGTACTTGCCAGGCGGTTGGCACCGTGCACGCCCGTGCAGCTCACCTCCCCCACCGCATATAGGTTCGGGATGCTAGTGCGTCCCATCAAATCCACCTGCACGCCTCCACAAAAGTAATGAGCTGCCGGCACCACCGGGATGGGTTGGCGCGTGATATCAATATTCTGTTCCAGGCAATGGGCGTAAATATGAGGGAATCGCTCCCTGATATACTCATTTGTCTGGTGAGAGGCAATATCCAAAAGGACATATGGGTAGCCCTTGTCTACCATCTCGGAATATATCCCACGGGCGACGATATCACGCGGCGCCAGGTCTTTCCATTCAGGAGCATAACGCTCCATGAAAGGTATTCCCTGTGGGGTGAGCAAGGTGCCCCCTTCCCCGCGCACCGCTTCGCTGATCAGGAACTTGGTCGTAGCAGGTGAATTCAGAGCCGTTGGATGGAATTGTACATATTCTGCATTGATTATATTAGCCCCAGCCCGGTAGGCCATCGCCACCCCATCCCCACGTGCGCCTATGGGATTGGTGGTATTCAGGTAAATCTGCCCGATCCCTCCCGTTGCCAGGATCGTCTGGCGTGCCAGGATCGGCACCACCCGGCGTGTTTCCTGGTCAAAAACATACGCCCCGTGACAGGTAAGGGATTGATAGACCGCAAGTGGATCAGAGGCGTGGTGCGGGAAGGTGATCAGGTCCACCACGGTGTGATTGCGGAGCAGGTTAATGTTCGGCAACGCACTCAGCTTGCGCAGCAGCCCCTGCATGATGGCTTCACCCGTACCGTCGCCCACATGCAGGATGCGCCGGCGGGTGTGTGCTGCCTCCAAACCCATGATCAGGTTTCCCTGAGAGTCATGATCAAATTCCAGGCCAGCCTGCTCGATCAAGACTTCCTGCAAGAGCACAGGTCCACGTTCAGCAATCAGTTTTACCGCCGGTGGGTATGAAAGACCGGCCCCAGCTGTCATGATATCTTCCTCGAGCAGCTCAACGCTGTCATCTGGTCCGCGACCGACAATGCCACCCTGGGCGTGACTCGAATTGCTATCCATTGCCTCTTCGGCACGCGTAATCATGGTAATCTGTCGCTGTGAATCGTGGGCGAGCTGAACGGCAGCCGTTGCACCCGCGATCCCACAGCCGATGATCAGAACGTCGGTTTGCATCTCCTCACCCTCCCCCCTATCCGATGGCAATCATGCGTTCCACAGACCGGGCAGCCCTCAAGCGGACATCTTCCGGGATATCGATCACATATCGGTTCAGTTGCAAGCTCTTGAGTGTATCTTCGAGTGTGATCTGGTTCATGTGCGGGCAGCGAACCGAGCAAAGCCGTAGCATGTCTTTATCTGGATTTGCCGCGGCAATATTATCCCCCATGGCGCATTCTGTGAGCACCAGATACTGCGGGGCATTCGTTTGTTGCACATAGCGGACCATGGCATTGGTACTGCCTGAAAAATCGGAGGCTGCCACTACCTCAGGGCTGCACTCCGGGTGGGACAGGATTACCACCTCCGGGAACTGTTGGCGCACCGCTTCAATATCCTTAACTGTGAACTTCTCATGCACCTCACAGCGCCCGTGCCAGCCGATCATCTCATCCTGCCTGCCCACTTGCTGGTAATCCAGTGTGGTCGAGTTCCTACTCTCCTGCAAGGTGGGGAAGATGATGTGCCTTCCCGTTTCCTTGGCTACATTGCGTGCTAAGTACTCATCCGGCAGGAAAATGACCGTGTCGGAGTGCAGTGATTCCACAACCGCTTTGGCATTACTGGAGGTGCAGCAAATATCCACTTCGGCTTTCACGTCGGCATAGGTATTGACATAAGCCACAGCCGGCACACCCGGATAACGCGCCCGTAGCTGGCGCACATCCTCGGCGGTGATACTGGCAGCCAGGCTGCAGCCAGCCTTTTCAGATGGTAGCAGCACCATCTTGGTAGGGTTAAGCAGCTTAGCCGTCTCAGCCATGAATCGCACACCACAAAAGACGATGATATCCTTATCTGTCTGAGCCGCCTTCCGGCTGAGGTCGAGTGAATCCCCCCTGAAGTCTGGGATGGAGTAGTACAGCGCTGGCTCCATATAATTATGCCCCAGGATAACGGCATTTTTTTCTTTCTTCAACTGGTTGATCTCTTCAGCCAGTTCAGCTTTATAACGCAGCTCGAAATCCGGCACCACACGGCTGAGCTTGCTTTTCATCTCTTCATACATGCTTTCAACTGACATACTTCGCGCTCCAATTTTAAATCTGCATAACTCACACAGATTCTGGACTTAATTTATCCTATTTTCATACTGATGTCAAGAGTAGGGGCCGAGTGTGTGAGGGCACCCGAGGAAATGAAATCCACACCTGTCTCGGCAATCTGCCGGACGTTAGCCAGGCTGACGTTCCCAGAGGCTTCTAAGGGGATGCGCCTGTTAGTGGATTGCACGGCTATGCGCAACGTTTCCAGGTCCATGTTATCCAGCATGATTCGGTCAACTTGCAAGCTCACGGCTTCATCCAACTCTCTCAGGTTCTTCACCTCCACCTCGATGATGTAACGCTTTCCATACAGCTCTCGCGCCCGCATCACGGCTGGCGTGATCCCACCTGCCCCACTAATGTGATTATCCTTGATCAGCAGCATGTCGAACAAGCCAGTACGGTGGTTCTGGCCTCCCCCCATGCGCACGGCATATTTGTCGAGCAGACGCGAGCCAGGGGCGGTCTTACGCGTATCGAGGATGACTGCCCGCGTTCCCTTGACGGCCTCCACGTACCGGCGCGTCAACGTGGCAATACCCGACAGCCTCCCCAGGAAGTTGAGGGCAGTTCGTTCCCCAACTAGCAGTCCCCTGCCATCCCCCTGCACATCCGCCACTAGCTGACCTTTATCTACCAAGCCGCCATCCTTGATAAAACTCCTGAACGAGACGGAAGCATCAACCAGCCCAAATATAGCTCCGGCGATTGGCAGCCCTGCCACCACCCCATTGGCTTTGGCACGAATGTGCCCACTAAGCCGGCTACCAGCTGGGATTGTCGCCTGGCTGGTGATATCCCCATCCGCAAGGCGACTCGCGATGAATGACAGGTCGGCATCGGTAGAAAGGTCCTCAGCCAATGCAAGCTGCAGCAGCGCTAACACAGACGGATGCTGCAGCTCAACGGGTAATATGGATTTTACCAATGCAAGACGAGTTTTTAACTGATCTTCGTGTCCATTCATGAGATCACCTTTTTGATAATTGTACCTTACTTGAGGGATTAGGCAATTAGGCGAACAGGCGCTTTATCAACCAGTCAATTAGGTAATTAGGCAAGAGTGATTTTATCACCTGGATCGTTTTCTCACTTTACCCCTGCCCTTATCCAAAAACAACAGAGAGGAAAAATAAATAATGAGTAGGTCCTCCCCTGCGCCCCTAGATGACCACCTCTACCCTACCTTTGCCAGTGAACTTCAGGTTCAAGGAATAAATACCCTCAGTCTTATCTTCAATCACCACGGGTTCTCCATCGCAAGTTGCTGTCTTTGGCGATTTGGGCAGCCAGAGCCAAAGCACGCCCTCGACACGCCGATCCATATCCACCGTTTCGATGACTAATTTATCTTGCTCCAGGAACATGGAAGAGATTTCCGCCCCCTGACTGATATGCAATGTATCCCCCACCAGCTGTGGAGTGGATCCGACATCGCAAACCCTCAACAGCTTGCAGCCATGCGCCGGAATGTCTGTAAACACCAGCTCAGGGTCGGTCACGTGTTGATAGCGCTTACTCCAAAAATCAAACACATGCAATGCCGCTCCCGTCTTATATCCCAAGTCGTTGAACCGCAACCGGCAATCAGCGGGGTGGTCATTCCAATTAAATAGTGCCACCAGCTGGCAGTCGTGCTCGCCTTTCCGGAGCTTCACCTGGTACAGCGAGGGCATTTCATGCTTCGACCCATCCAGTGGTACTCCACGCAGGCCAAGATTGGGTACGAGCAAGCTGACCCACTTAATCCGCTCGGGGTTCACCTGGCGCAGGTCATCGCTCGAGACCAGCATGCCCCCACTCAGCCCAATCAGGCTGACCGCACTCTGCACCTCTGGTTCAGTCAGGCGAGTATCTAAGTCACGCACCAGCAGACAATCGGGATCGTTCCACCACCAGCGCTGGTGAAGGCTACTCAAATTAAGCGTATTTCGCAAGGCATTGCGCAGGGATGGCATGGAGGGATTCCTTTTTATAAAAGGGCTCGCCCATTTCAACCAGTGAAAATATGGCTCCCAGCTCGGGGCAGTATCCGGTCCGATACGCATGGCATCCACCACGCCAATGGCTGGACCGAATGGGCAACCACAACCGAGCAGGAATGTCTCATCCCCTGCTCCCTTCCGTATCGACTCGAGACCCAATCGCAAAGCCTCAGCCCGGGTCAGTTTGGGATTGTAGCGCCTGCCAGGAAGAGCTGCAGCGTTAATGAAATCCACCTTAAGCATCCCATACCCCCATTGGTGAGTGAGCGTATCGATAAGTTTGTGTAGATGTTCCAATACAGAGGGGTGGGTCAAATCCAACGCTTGAATAACCATGTTGTACAAAAACCCAGCATTGGCGGGCTTCCCATGACGATCCTTCACCAACCAGTCGGGGTGCTCAGTGGCAATGCAAGACTTACCTTGAACAGCAAACGGTGCCAACCACAAGCCGGGGGTAAAGCCTTTGGCAGTGATCTCTAAGGCCAGCTGTCGTAAACCATGCGGGAATTTGTCATTTGTACTGGTCCAATCCCCCCAGGCACTTTGGTAACCATCGTCCAATTCAACCAACTGATAGGGAACATCTGTTCGCTGGTCTATCAGCGCTTCCAGGTTTTGGAAGAAGAGCTGCTCGGTGATGTCATGATAAAAATGGTACCAGTGGGTCCACATCGGGGGTGGTGGAGAAACAGGAACACGCGCCTGCATCTGCCTGGCAACGGCTTGCACATAGTCGGCCTCCGGCTCAGGATTGAGCGACGGGACGAACTGCAGGTAGCCCCATTCGGATTCAAAAGCCTCCCCAGGATCCAATCGGATGCCATCAGCCTGGGTGACGAGCATTAAGGCTTCCTCACCTGGACGAGTGCAGGCATACACCTGACCAAACTGGCGAGCGGTGGAGGCAAACCCTGCCACTACAGCGACGTCCTTACCCACCAGGATACCCCACCCTTCACTCCAAAATTCACCCCGCTTGTGCGGTTTTGCTGTGGCTGGGTTTGAATAGGAAAGACTCGTCAGGCGGTCCATCCATGTGTAAGCATTCCGGTCTCCCGGACTCCGTAAACCGGTGTAATCCCAGCCATGCCAACCGACCTTGAAAAAGCACAGCCCAAGGGCAGGTGCGTTTACTTTTACAATTCCGCCATTTAAAGGTGATGCCTGGAATAAACATAAATCCTGTAGATAGATAAGCTCCGGACTCAGATTGCGCAGGGAAAGCTGGAGAAGAACGAAAGGCCGCTGGTTGTAAGTGTTGATGCGGTAAGTCAGCTCGATCCCATCGGGGTTAGCAGGGCAACGGATGACCCGCTGAGTACCGATCCCGTGGACATCCAGCATCTGTCTCTCCTCGATGGAGCATCCCTGACCCGTCAGAGTTGCATGCTTGAGCCTGTTGTTTGCTAGGCGGTA
>JBAPSY010000352.1:0-1668 GCA_049281855.1 Anaerolineales bacterium | reverse complement strand
ACAAAGCGGAACACTACCAGGTACTAAGTTCACATCCTTTTATACCCTTATGGATAAACACCCGCACATCCTAGATATTTACGAATATATCCTTTTGCTGGATGATGATGTTCTCTATGAAAACGGTGATATAGAGCGGCTATTTTCGATAGTTCAACAGCATGGGTGGGAAATTGCGCAAGCAAGTTTATCTACGGATTCCCAATGCTCCTTCCAAGTATTCTTCAATCCCAACCGCGGTGGTTGGCGGCAGGCGAACGGCATAGAAATCATGATGCCGGTGTATTCCACTCGTATCCTTAACAAAGTCAAGGAATTGCTCAGCCAAAGCATCAGCGGTTGGGGGTTTGACGTGGCCCTTTCCATGGTGGCTGCTAAGGAAGGATTTCATGCAGCAGTGGTGGATGACATCATCGCCCGTCACACCAAACCGATCAATGCCGATATTGGCCAATACTATCAAATGCTGCATCAGGCTCAGATTTACCCAGAAATTGAATTCACCCATTTGCAGAAAAAATATGGCTTTACTAAACCATTATTTTACGAGATCTGATTTGATCGGAAATCGTTGGATAGCAGTTATAATCGGGGCAATCAAAATAGATTAGTACATCCGATTAGAAAATGAACCTCTGGTTATTGACAGGTGAATATCCGCCGGATTACGGTGGAGGGATAGCAACCTACAGCTACCATACAGCTGAGATGTTGTGCCAGCGCGGTCATCATCTTACTGTCTTTGCATCGGTCGAGAACCTACCCGGCAGCTGGCAGATACAAGAACTTTCTGAACGGTTGAGGGTGGTACGCTTCGGTGCCAATCAAAGCCCGCAAAGCAGCGCGCTGGGCATATTTGCCCGCTGGAGCTATGATGCAGCGCTGGTATTAGCGGAATTTTGTCGCAAAGAAGGTACGCCTGATGTGCTCGAAGTACAAGAATATCTGGGTATGCCCTACTTTACGTTGCAGCGTCGTCTTTTATTGGATGAAGCGCTAACAAATTTGCCTATCTTGGTCACAGCCCACACACCCCTGTATCTGTGCCGTCAATATGATCAGCTTCCAGCTCACCGCTTTCCAGGCTACTGGATAGGGGAAATGGAACGCTTTTCTCTGCTGGCAGCGGATGAGGTGGTTTATCCCAGCAACTACTTGCGAGATGAAATCGAAAAGGATCTGCCACAGATTCGGGAGCACAGCCGTGTGATAGCGAATCCCTTTCAAGTTCAGGAGGAGCCAGTTCGCAAGAGAGAAAATTCTGACCGTCACGGTTTTCTATACACGGCAAAGATCGAACGGCGTAAAGGGATTGAACCCTTATTATCCACATTCAGTCAAATGTGGGATGCAGGTCTGACTGAACCGCTGTTCTTGGTAGGGGATGATTGGTATGATGAACTGCATCAACACTGGTTGAGTGAAACAATCCGCCGTCAATATGGATATTACTTTGAAGCGAAACTGTTATGTTGGGAAGGTAAACAGTCGCCGCTGGTTGTAAAGCAGAAGTTGAGTCAAGTTCGAGCAATGATCCTGCCATCGTTGCTTGAAAATTACCCGTATGCTGTTTTGGAAGCCATGGCAGCAGGATGTCCCGTTATTGTTTCTCAAAACGGTGGTCATGCTGAGTTGGTCGAGCAAGGGATCAGTGGATTTATCTTCTCC
>JBAPSY010000351.1:0-49941 GCA_049281855.1 Anaerolineales bacterium | reverse complement strand
CCCCAGCTGCTTCCAAAACATTGCCACCTTCTTGGGTCCAAGGTCAGGTACTTTTAACAACTCTGCCAGGCTGGGTGGTACTTCCGCTTCTAGTTTTTCTAAAAACTCAAGATGCCCGGTTGTGAGTAGCTCATCGATTTTTTCTGCGATTGCCTTACCCACCCCATCCACCTCGGTCAATTTTCCTTGCTTCCATATCTCGTTGACATCCTGACCCAGATTGCTCAGGCTATCTGCGGCTTTGCGATATGCCAGGATTTTGTAGATATTTTCTCCCTTGATCTCCATTAAATCCGCGATCGTCCGGAAGATATTCGCGAGTTGTTGGTTCGTCATGGTCGGCATATAAAAAGTTTACCATGAGATGGTGTGAAATATTTAATAAAAAGACCCTTCAAAGAGGAAAAGAGATAAAAACATATATACATATTCTGCCCCTTCTGTTAAAATCTTAACTCATCACCGACCAGCTGATAATTACAACAAAAACTTCATGGATATAAGTTATTTATATAAAGGTCTGGTCATCGGTTTCTCCATCGCCGCCCCTGTTGGACCGATCGGCGTCCTTTGCATCAAGCGAACATTATCCTCAGGCAGGGTATTAGGATTGCTCTCAGGGATGGGAGCTGCTACCGCAGATGCTCTTTATGGCTGCATCGCTGCTTTTGGGCTGACCTTCATCTCAGATTTCCTGCTCCAACAACAAATCGGACTCCGTCTGGTCGGGGGGACATTTCTATGTTATCTTGGCATCAGAACTATCTTATCTCAGCCTTCGAGCGTTTCTTCTCAAGCAAACCAAAGTAGCCTACTGAGTGCATATGGTTCAACTTTTATTCTCACCCTCACCAATCCACTAACCATCCTATCATTTGCCGCCATATTCGCCGGGTTTGGCTTGGTAAACGTGAATGGTAGTTATTTATCTGCTGGAATTACCGTTTTAGGTGTTTTCCTTGGATCATCCTGTTGGTGGGTCATCCTGAGTGGGGTCACCAGCCTGGTTGGTAAGCGCTTTAACCTTTCAAGTTTCCGTTGGATAAACCGCATATCCGGATCGGTCATCCTTGGATTCGGGATTGCTGCAATCATCGGAATGTTTTCTTTATTTCAATAAATTAGTGAAAATCGAATGCTTATCCATTCTAAAAATAAGCCATAAGGATATTAATCGATGACCAAATCACAAGGTACTCCCGATAAGGAAATCCGCAGTCTGTACATGACGGTAGGTTTTTATGCCATCATTGTTATTATTAAGTTAATTGCCTACTTCTCGACCCACGTTATGGCACTTTTGGCGGAATCTTTTCACACCCTGAGCGATTTATTTATTTCAGGTTTCCTTTTGGTTGCACTATTATGGTCTCGCAAGGGTGCTGATAAAGACCATATGTTTGGTCACGGGCGCGCCCAAAATGTTGCCGCTTTGTTGGCAGCAACCTTGTTCTTGTCTTTTACCAGTTATAAACTTTATGAGGAAGCCATCCCCAAGTTGTTCCATCCGGCTTCACTCATCCATGAAAATCTCCCTATTGCTATCGGAGTTCTGGTTCTATCAATGATAATTGCTGCTGCTCCGTTGGTCAGCTTTATTCGTCAAAAAGCACTGGGAGCAGCTGCAAAAGCACAGATGATTGAGCTTGTAAATGATGAGCTGGGTTTATTGTCAGCCCTGATCGGAACGATTTTTATCGCCGCGGGTTATCCGTTGGCTGACCCAATCGCAACCATTATCGTCGCTACAATTATTGCGATTAATGCCATCGGTGTGTTCCGTGATAATCTTGGGCTTGTGTTGGGTAAATCCCCAGATCCCGACTACATCGAAAAAGTTCGCCAGCTGGCACTGTCCACTGAGGGCGTTTTGGGGGTTGTGGGACCATGGGCTGAATTTATTGGTCCAGATACAATCCATGTGGATCTCCAGATCAAAGTAGCCCCTGGAATCACCATCGACGCCGCAAATGCGATTGCGCGGGTTGTCCGTCAGCAGGTCCAGACCGAGATGAACTGCCTTTATTGCTCTGTCCACCCAGAGCCATAGAGGAATTTGGGAGGCTGATCTTATTATACTTAATCGGGGGGTTTGCGTCGGTAATCTTTGCGTGTAGGAAGACGATACTTAGAGCAGCTCGCTATTAGTTAAATTGTAGTTTGCTTCGTCTTCACCCTGCCTGATAAACTGGTAGGTTAACCCCCATAACCAATCCCGAAGATATTTCTCGATATTTTCTAATAGCTGAATTTTATTATTCAACGTAGTGATGATCTCCTTGCTATCTTTCATAACTTGCAAACAACCAGATCGTGTTTCTTTTTCTATAACATCCTGGGCATCCATCAAGCCTATCAATTGATTCTCAGTTAATGTTTGGAGAACCTGATTGCCTTCCTGCGCCTCTAGTTTTATCCCGTATCCCTTCAGGATTATGGATAGTTGAATGGTGACCTGGTTTAGGTCATCATACACTTGCGTTTTTCTTTTCATGGCTTCCCCGAGGATCTCACGCAGAGCCTCCAGGCTTTGAGGTCCAGCAAGCACCATCTCCTGAATCATTTCGTGAATAGGATCCGTCGATCCGTCCTCCATACAGTGGGTTAATACATCTCCCGCCTGGAGGCGGTAATATGCCTTTTCTACGATGGAGTAAATCGATGAGTTCGGTCTATTGACCATAGATCGTCATCTCCCGACAGATCGGGCAGGGGCAAAGTGCCCTTAGGTAATGCCAGTTATAAATTCCAAAATGATGCCCATCCTCCCATTGGATCGTGATTCCATAGGAGCCAACTTCTTCGACCATAACCAATCGTGTTTCTAGGTTATCTACGACCGGCATATAAAACACTTCTTGTGGAGGCTCATCACTCATCTGATCATGCCCACCCCGGCATTCTTCACAGGGGCAGGCATTGCGAAGCAACGAAAATGGGTATGCGCTCAAATGCGCGTCACTCCATACGACGGTGAGCTCCCGCGTCTTCTTGTTTGCAGTTATCCCGTTCGGAAATAGTTGATTCATTCCATAATTACTATATACCGAAATTTCGAAACGTGCAAATCGCTATAATTAAATCACTCTAATTTCACTTATGGGTTTTGCACAACCGCCAGGTAATTCGCTGCCCCCCAACCTACTACGTTATCTGTGAAGGGATCCTGTAATAACCACCAAACGTATCCATCTGCATCGAGGGGTCCATCTTTCACCAAAAAAACTTCAGCTTCTATCGCAACATAATCGACCTCACTCGATACTCCGGCTGCCTTGTGTAATCGTAAACCAGTTCCCCCAGTACCGCTCACTTGCACGAAATCACCGACTGTAATATCCCCACTTGCAGGTGGCACTTGTTGGGAGGCCGTTGGTGCTAGTTCCGGCGTCGGGGTTGTGATGAGTGCAAGTGGTGTCTCAGTGGGTGCCTCGATGATGTTCAGGATGGCTGTGGCAGGCACTTGAGAAATACTTTTTGCTTTTGCAGACCATAAAATTCCCACTAAAACTGCAAACACGCCCACAGCAAAGATGATCGCCCCAAGAATAACCTTGAAATTCAGTAAATTTCTTAATAATTTGACCATAATTGATCTAGACCGGCATTAAAAAGAATGTTAAGCCAAGGATGATATAAATCGCCAATAATTCAGCCCCTTCCAACCAGTTGGATTCTCCATCCGCAGATACTAATGCTGCAATCAATACGCCCGCGATTAAAGCAATTAGCTCAAGCTGATTAAATACCAAAGTCAGTGGATGACCGATCAGCAAACTTATGAAAACCAACAAGGGTGCCACGAATAATGCGATCTGCAAGCTAGAAGCTATGGCAATCTCAACGCTTAATGTCATCTTGTTTTTTAATGCCACCTGGACCGCCACAATGTGTTCAGCTACGTTACCTATGATGGGTATAATGATTAGACCGATGAAAAATTCAGATAAACCCAGGGTAGTCACTACGGACTCGACTGAACCAACCAATACTTCAGACAGGTACGCAACTCCTACTGTTGAGATCACCAGGATCATGATTGCCATTCGCAGAGACCATTTATTAGGTGCGGTATCGTGACTGGCCTCTTCCACCACAACTGGTCCTCCGATAACCTTATAGCTATAGATGAGGCCCAGTATATATAAAACAATCATCACTGCTGCTACGCCCAAACTGAGCGTTTCGACCCTTGGTCCTGGGGTCTCGGTGTTCCCAATATAATGGCTAAGGAGAGATGGGATCAGCAGGATTACCACCGACAGTACGAGCATTATGGCGTTGTTACTGGCTTGTTTACGATTAAACGTCTGGATGCCATGTCGCAACCCACCCAGCAGGATGGACATCCCAAGCACCAGCAATAGATTTCCTAGTATCGATCCAGTGATGGAAGCTTTTACCAGCTCAAGAAGACCCGCCCGGATGGCGACGATGGTGATGATCAACTCAGCTGCATTCCCCAATGTCGCGTTGAGCAAGCCCCCAATCCTAGGGTTGGTATAAAACGCCAATACCTCCGTGGCAGCACCAATGTACCCAGCCAACGGAATGATGGCAATTGCAGAGATGCTAAATATAGCGATTGGGGACCAATGTAGTAAGTCAGCCAGGATGGCAAATGGGAGTGCCACCAATAGGACCCCGATTGGGTTTTTACGAACGAAGGAAGTAAACTTCTTCATGGATATCGTCCCGTTAAAGAGATTCTTTACTACCGAAAAGTTCCCTGGGTGTTTCCTTGGGAATCAACAACCGTAAACCTTGCGAGATTACTTTGATTTCTATCGAATAGGCCTCGCAAGGCAATGGTTCTGCATCCACTTGCACGTATAAGTGCGAATCCGATTCGAGTCTCAATTCTCTAAAGGAGACTTGGTGAACTTTATCCGAATCCACATGTCTCCCTGCATATAAGTCCCATGCCATTTGGATGGTATCTCCCAGAGTATCTCCTTCAAATAACCATAGATCCATCACACCGTCATCCAATAGTGCGAAAGGTGATATCTGCGCCAGCCCTCCCGCATAGAGGTGAATATTGCTTATCAAGGCTAGTAAATAATGACCACTGATTTGTAAGTTATCCGCAGTGACCTTTAAGTTTATCCCATGCCACAAACTTGCATGGTAGGCTGTCGAGGCGGCATATGCCACGTTCGCGAAGAGTTTTTCTCCCCTGGGGCGAGGTTCGATATGGTGAATTGCAAAAGCATCCAGCCCCACCCCAGCCCACATCAAAAACGGGATGCCTGCACACTTCCCAATATCCACTTCACGTGCACGAGCCCCCGCCAGTCTCCGCGCACTTTCTTCCAAAGCCATCCATCGTGTCCACGTTAAACCTGGCAATCCCAGCTCTTGTGCTAAAACGTTTGCTGTCCCTCCAGGTAACACACCTAATGCTGTGGTACTGCCAGCTAACCCGCGCACTGCCAGGTTGATGGTGCCATCTCCTCCCACAACAAACAGAGCCTCTTTACCTTCCTCAGCCGCCCTGCGCGCTAGTTGGGTAACATGTTCTGCTTCGTGGCTCCTGATCAAGCGGATAGTCCAACCATTTGCTCGTAACACATCAGCAGCCCGTTCAGCCAGGATGCCAGATGGAAACCGACCTGCATTTGGGTTGTAAATCATATCTGCATTGTGCACTCAATGATTTTACTCGAAATTTTTACATCATCCATATTCGTGCTAGAATAGTCATCATGATGAGCAGCCCAAGCCTGTTAAATAACCGCTATCAGATCGAGGGACGCATCGGTTCAGGTGGAATGGCAGAGGTTTACCGTGCACGCGACCTCACGCTTGAGCGTACAGTGGCAATCAAGCTCCTGCGTGAAGACTTCTCTCAAGATCCTGCTTTTCGCGAGCGCTTTAGGCAGGAGGCCAAGGCAGCTGCCAATCTCTCCCACCCAAATATCGTCACAATCCACGATTTTGGGTTCGATGAGAACCAATTCTTTATCGTCATGGAGTATATCCCTGGCACAGATCTGAAAACTATTTTGGAAAGTCGGGGCAACTTAAGTGTGGACGAAACCCTGCCCCTCATCATTCAGGCTTGTGCCGGGGTAGGTTATGCTCATCGGGCTGGTTTAATCCATTGTGACATTAAACCGCATAACATGATCGTGACCCCCGATCACCGCCTAAAAGTCACTGATTTCGGAATTGCACGTGCTTTGGCATCCATCCATCCCCAAGAAGTTAATAATGTGGTCTGGGGGTCACCCCAATACTTCTCCCCAGAACAAGCAGCTGGGCGTCCCCCTTCACCTGCCTCCGATGTATATGGCTTGGGGGTGGTCTTATACGAAATGCTTACAGGTCGGTTGCCATTTATTGCCAGTACTGCCACTGAACTTTCTTTTATGCATCGATCGGTCACGCCCACTCCTCCATCCCAACTTAACCCCCTCATACCAACCGTCTTGGAACAGGCTTGCCTGAAAGTGCTATCCAAGGAACCCTCATTGCGATACCGCACCGCTGATCAATTTGGTCGAGTACTGATCTCTTTGAGCCGCTCAATTAAGGCACTCCCCAATGAAGCAGGCCAGACTGTAAATTCCACCTCTGCTGAGCTTGCCCATCCAACCGCTCCATCAATTTCTTTCCCCTCCCAAACGCTACCAGGTCCTCAAACCTCCACCCAACCTGCCAAGGTAGAGCCATCTACCACATTACACCCTCGGCCAACAACCCCTCCTGTAGATGTTATCCCACGCTCTCAAAATGCTTTGGACATTGATTGGGGTACCTGGGCATTGGTTCTATTAACTGTGATCACCCTGGGTGGTCTGGTACCGTTCTGGGTGTGGGTTTATCTTCTTTACAATCCTCCAGGGAGGTGATCTCTATGACTGCACCTTATTTGCTTTCAGCATCCATTCTGTCAGCAGATTTCACTCAATTGGGAGAGCAAATTCAGGAGGCTGAAAAGGCCGGTGTCGATTGGATCCATGTGGATGTGATGGATGGACATTTCGTTCCCAACCTGACCATGGGACCATTCATTGTCGAAGCCTGCCGGCGAGTGACTCAATTACCTCTGGATGTGCATCTGATGGTTGAATCACCTGACAGCCTGCTGGACGCATTTGCCCAGGCAGGTTCGAGCATCCTCACGGTGCATGTTGAAACCTGCCCCAATCTACACCATACATTACAAACCATCCGTGAATTGGGGTGCAAAGCTGGCGTCGTTCTCAACCCCGCCACCCCGGTGAATCTGGTTGAACCTGTCTTGCACATGGTCGACCTGGTGCTGGTCTTGAGTGTCAATCCTGGGTTTTCTGGGCAGTCTTTTTTACCTGAGGTACTGCCAAAATTATCCAGTCTCCACCGCGAACTGGAAAAAATCAACTCGAATGCTTATCTCGAAATTGACGGGGGGATCAATTCAAGCACATTACCCCAGGCGTTGAAGGCGGGTGCCAATGTATTTGTTGCTGCCCACGCTATATTTGATTATCCTGGGGGCATCACTGATGGTATCCAGCAATTACGCTCTCATTTTCCTGGTTAAATAAAAAGTCACGGTGTGAACCGTGACTAATTTTTACACTAACTCTATTTGTTATCTAGGATGTTTTTACCATCGTACGCAGGCACTTTGCACACAATACTTTACGTACTTTCCTGCCGTCCTCATAGACTGTTACAGCCTGTAAGTTCGGGCGAAAAGTCCGCCGCGTGCTTTTATTGGACCATGGACGGTTGCGTCCATAACTAGTCGTTTTTCCACAATGTGCACACTTCGCCATAATTTACATCCTTTTCCAATACTTCTGCTTCCATTCAGGGGTAGAGCATTAACTAGAGAAATATACTAACAATTATTACAAAATTCAAGCTATAATTACGTCTCAATTACATCGGGCGAGTATTCGATTAAGCCCGCCAATGTTACCACACAATGGATTTGATTTCAAGCCGTAAAATACTGCAAGATCCTAAACCTTTGCTGTGAGGCCTGTCATGAATAAAGAAAATACCCCGCTTGGTCGCGTCACAATTTCACCCCGCGCCATTGCTACGATTGCTTATCAGGCTGCCCGACAATCCTATGGTGTTGTCGGTCTGACCTCGAAGAACCTGATGGAAGGGATTACCCAAGTCATTGTGAAAGACCCGACCCACGGGATCGAAGTTAAGTATAATGATCAAAATATATCAATTGATATCTATGTGATCATCGAATACGGCACACGCATCAAATCCGTCGCTTCTAGTGTTAGTAACACCATCAAATTTAACGTCGAAAAAGCCTTGGGAATGCCAGTTGAAGAAGTGAATGTCCACGTTAGAGGACTCCGCGTCAGCGACACGGATTAAGCTAATAATTCATATTATTGGTGCCATTCCCAGGAGCTTATTTTATGGATCAACTAGTACAAGACATCCCATCCCCAAAACAACTTTTTCCCAATCAGAAATATCCCATAGATGGTCAGGTATTTAAAACTCTCATCGAATCCAGCCTTACCTGGCTAAAAACTAATCAACAGGCTATCAACATTTTGAACGTCTTCCCTGTGCCAGATGGTGATACCGGCACAAACATGGTTTTGACAATGCAGGCTGCTTGTGATGAAATTTCCAATTCTGCTGAACGGAATATCGGCAAGCTCACCCGCATGGTGGCTCATGGGGCATTGATGGGCGCTCGTGGCAATTCCGGTGTAATCCTTTCGCAGTTATGGCGTGGTTTTGCCCGTGCCTTGGATAATTTTGAAGTATTGGATGGGCAATTAATGATCAATGCACTTCATCAGGGTCGGAATACGGCTTATAAGGGGGTTGTTCGCCCGGTTGAAGGAACGATCCTTACGGTTGCCAAAGATATCACTACCGAAGCTGAGAATTCACTCCCAGACACTCAGGATCCGTATGATATCCTTGAGCGGATTGTGGCTGCTGCAGATTTATCTGTCCAGAAGACACCTGAACTCCTCGCAGTACTGAAGGAGGCTGGGGTCGTCGATGCAGGTGGGAAAGGTTTGTTTATCATCCTGGAAGGCATGTTGCGTTATGTCAAGGGTCTTCAGCTGGATGTAGCCACAGCCACCGTCCAACCATTGGCAGCTATGAAGCTGGAGAACACATTGGATAGCATTGAACCCGGTCAGGATTTCGAAGTGGTTGTGGATTTCCACCCCAACGAAGAGCTTAATATTCCACAATTTTATGAGGACCTCCAACGGATTGGCACCTCCATTCAGCTCGGTGAAGGTGATGGCATCTACCGTATGCACATTCACGTCCCTTCAGATAGGGTCTATGAACCCATTCAATACACAAAATCCTTGGGTGTGGTCACTAAAGCAGCCATTGAGAACCTGAGGGAGCAGGTGGAAAACATTGAGCATGAACGTGGAAGCTCGATTCAATACACACCCGTCGAGCCAGGTCAGATTGCCACGATTGCTGTCGCCCCCGGTCCAGGTATTGCCCGCGTGTTTGCCAGTCTGGGTGTCTCAGCTATTGTCGAGGGTGGGCAAACCATGAATCCCTCCACCAAGGAGATATTGAATGCTTTTGAGAATTTACCCACCGATCAAGTGATCGTCTTGCCCAATAATAAGAACATCATTCTAGCTGCCCAAGCCGCTGTTCAACTCACTGTCAAACATGTTACCGTGATACCAAGCCGGTCTGTCCCACAAGGCATGGCTGCCATGATGCGCCTGATCGCTACAGGCAATGTTGACGAAATCGTCACTGATATGAATGAAGCCATGAATGATGTGGAAACCGGAGAGATTTCTACTGCCACGCGCTCTGTCGAAATTGATGGCGTGAACGTCAAGGAAGGTCAGATCATCAGCTTACTCAATGGGAAATTAGTCTTGGCATCCGATAACCTCAAAGATGCCACATTGGGGTTATTGAAAAAAGCTCATGCTGATCACTTTGAGCTGATTACCCTCTTTTATGGTGCCGAAGTATCCCGCATGGAAGTGGATGTAATTGCAGATTCAATCCGCAAGAAATTCCCAAAACAAGAGATTGAAGTTCAAGATGGGGGACAGCCTCATTATCAATTTATTATCTCGATTGAGTGAGATCCGACCTAATTCCAATATATGCCGAGAACTTGCATATTAACCGATAGCACCGCCTATTTCACTAAACCAGCCTTCGCGGGGCAAGAGAATATCACCATTCTTCCACATTTTATCCTTGTAAATGATCAGTACGTTCAGGATAGTAAAGATTTATCCATCTATTTTCACTCATTTCGATATAAACAACCTCCGATAACAATTCCACCCTCAGTCGATGCATTTCGCAATGCATATGCTTCTTTGGGGATGAAGTACAAAGAAATTGTCGTCATCCTGCTCTCATCCCATCTAAGTCAGGCAAATGCAAATGCCCACCTGGCAAGTCAGATAGGCAAAAGCCCCGCTAATATTTTCATCATCGATTCTCTCAACACGGCAATTGGGTTGGGATTATTGGTACAGGCTGCTGCTGAGTTTGCCCACCGCGGGTATACTGGTGTAGAAATTAATCGTCTTATCAGGGGCATGATCAATCATATCTATTCAGTCTTCTGTTTACCCGATCTATCATTCTTGTACCGCTCCGGTCAGATCGATCCTGCCCAGGCAATTGTCGGAGAAATGCTCGGTGTGATCCCATTCTTTACCTTGGAAAATGGTAAGCTGGTACACACTCAAAAAATCCGTAGCCCTCGCCACCTTGTGGACATTATGTATGAATTCGTGGCTGAATTTGATAATCTTAAGTATCTTGCCCTTTTGCAAGGGATAACGACCTATGAACAGGAAAGTCGGAATTTGCGTGACCGCATTAGCCAAAATGTGCGGACCACCCCTTTATGTGAACATAGTCTAAGTCTGGCTTTGGCTACCATACTTGGTCCACATAGTATCGGTTTGGTCGCCATGGAAAATTTACCCAAGGAAGGCTGAAGTGAATATTGCCATTGTAACCGACAGCACATCGGATATCTCTACCGACCTTGCCCTTGAATATGATATCCACGTCGTTCCAGCAATTTTGGTGATGAATGGTCAAAGTTTGGAGGATGGACGTGGGATTTCCAGGGAGGAGTTATATCACCAGCTACCTCACATGAAGACATCTCCCACCACAGCTGCCCCGTCAAGTGGAACTTTTCAACACCTTTATGAGGAATTAATAAATAAGGGTGCCGATACGATTGTTTCGATTCATGTGTCGAGTCTTTTAAGCGGTATGGTTAACTCCGCAGTAGTTGCCGCTAAGGCGCTCGGTAGGCGGGTCCATGTCATCGATTCTTGCCATGTGACCCTTGGGTTAGGTTATCAGGTCCTGGCTGCAGCACAGGCTGCCAGGGCTGGTCAGACCTTGGTTGAAGTACAAAAGACTATTGATGAAATCCGCAAACGCATCCATTTGGTTGCCATGCTTGATACCCTTGAATATGCTTATCGTAGTGGTCGGATCTCATGGGCACGTTCGAACATAAGCGCTCTATTCAAGATCAAACCGTTCCTCGGGGTGGAGGAAGGGAAAGTGATCCGAATGGGCGAAACACGGACCCGCCAAAAAGGGATTAAGCGGTTGTATCAGATGCTCACCGAGCTTGGTCCGCTTGAGAACTTAGCTGTGTTGCACACCAATGCAGAAGCTGATGCAATCCAGGTCGTCGAACACTTCAAGACGCTGGTAAAACATAATCCTCTCATCGTCAATGTTACGTCAATCATCGGCGTCCATGTCGGGCCAAACGGACTGGGTTTTGTCGCTGTAACTGAATAATCAGGCGATTCGCCTTATATTGCTTCATTTTGCTCACTCGCCGGTTGTCTTTCCTCTCATGCTGATGGTAAAATAACCATCAATGAGACCGTCTCTGCAGAAACTTAAAAAATTTATCCAGTTGGAAGCCCAACACAACTTCGACAATCGCTCTGTCATTGGCGGGTTTGAGCGCATGGTTGAGCCATGGCTCGCTGAAGCACAAGCTGATGCCTTATCTCCCGACCTGATCTCTGCAGTCCATGATCGTTTACGCGATTATGCTGGCTTATCCCCAAAATCTCGCTACGATACGCTTATGGGTCTTTGGCACCGCCTCCAACGCGAGACGGAAGAGACGTTCCCTCCCCTGCCTCTTCCAGTCGAGACCACCCAAAAGCCAGCCGAAACTGAACCGGTGTCGCAGCAATCATCCGTAACGAAGAAAACTCTCCCTCATCCAGCTGGTCAACACACCGAGCGCAACGTAAGTCCACCCAAGCCGGTGTCTCAGCCTGCTGCCTTAACCGCCCCTACCACCGTCTTGCCTGGTGTGGGCTCCAAGCATGCCCAGACTTTAGCTCGCTTGGGATTACACACCCTTGGCGATATGCTCTATAACTTCCCTCGCCGATACGATGATTACACCCAACTTAAGCCAATCCAGCGCTTGAGCTATGGTGAAGAAGTGACCGTTATCGGTACCGTTGATGCGATCAGCACCCGCCCGATTCGCGGTGGTCGCTATCAAATCACAGAAGCCATCCTCACCGATGGGACGGGTTCCTTGCGTGTCTCCTGGTTTAACCAGCCTTGGATTGGAAAACGCCTGCTTGAGGGCACCCAAATCGTTCTCTCGGGGAAAATTGACCAATATCTGGGTCGACTTGTCATGAATAGCCCTGAATGGGAGCCCCTGGAACAGCAAAACCTGCATACCAATCGCATTGTCCCTGTCTATCCACTCACCTCCAATATCACTCAGCGCTGGTTACGTCGTTTAATGTATGAAGTGGTCACCTATTGGTCACCCAGGGTTGCCGATCCCCTCCCTGATCCTTTGCGGCAATCTGCTGAGCTGATGGATCTCCCAACTGCACTGTTCCAGGCACATTTTCCATCTTCAGCCGACCAGCTCAGAGCGGCGCGCCACCGCTTGGCATTTGATGAAATCCTGATGCTCCAGCTTGGTGTAATGAGTCAAAAACGCAATTGGCAAAACCGTTCCGCCCGCGTCTATGAAACACCCGACGATTGGTTGAATGCCCAGGTTACCAGGCTGCCTTTCCAGTTGACCACTGCCCAACAAAACGCCTTACATGATGTGAGATCCGATCTTGCCTCGGGGCGTCCAATGAACCGGTTGCTGCAGGGAGATGTGGGTTCAGGAAAAACTGTGATCGCTGCCTTAAGCATCGCCATGCTTGCGCGTCATGATGCCCAATCTGCCCTGCTTGCTCCAACCAGTATCCTGGCAGAACAACATTATCGAAATATGCTTTCCTTGTTGGGGGGCAATGGCACCCTATCCAATGATTCGGGGGATGAGATCCCCCATCCTCTAAGACCTGAGCAGATTCATCTATTACTTGGATCAACCCCTGAATCTGAAAAACAGGAAATTCGTGAAGGACTGGCAAACGGTTCGATTAAATTGGTGGTGGGCACGCATGCCCTCCTGGAAGATCCAGTGGTTTTCGCCAACCTCCAGCTCGCTGTAATTGATGAACAGCATCGCTTCGGTGTTGATCAACGCGCCATCCTTCGTTCCAAAGGTGAAAACCCTCATCTGCTCGTGATGACCGCCACACCTATCCCGCGCTCATTAGCCCTCACGGTTTACGGTGATCTTGACTTATCTGTCATGGATGAAATGCCCCCAGGGCGGCAGCCAATCCAAACCCAGGTTTTCTATCCACGTGAGCGTGAGCGCGCCTATGTATTCATTCACAGCCAGATTGATCAAGGACGTCAGTGCTTCATTATTTATCCTCTGGTTGAGGAAAGCGATACTAGTGATGCATTGGCAGCCGTTGAAGAGCAATCGCGCTTGCAGAAAGAAGTCTTTCCAAACTATACGGTGGGCTTGCTTCATGGGCGCATGAAACCCGACGAAAAAGATGCCACAATGTCTAGTTTCTGCAGTGGGGAGATCCAAATCCTGGTATCCACATCCGTGGTTGAAGTCGGGGTGGATATCCCCAATGCCACCGTCATGCTTATTGAAGGCGCTAACCGGTTCGGTTTATCCCAATTGCACCAATTCCGCGGCCGCGTTGGGCGAAGTAAATATCAGTCTTACTGTATTCTCATTCCTGATACTCCCGACGCGGCTGAGAATGAGCGTCTGGCTACCATGGTCGAGACCAACAATGGATTTGTGCTTGCCCAACGCGATCTCGAACAACGTGGCCCCGGTGAATTCCTAGGCACGCGCCAATCAGGTTACTCTGAGCTACGTCTGGCTAATCTGACCGATATCCACTTGATCGAAAAAGCCCGGCGGCATGCTCAATCCATATTTGAAATCGACCCTGAACTGAAATCTCCTGAACATCATCTTCTGGCACAATCTCTGAAACGCTTCTGGAGTCTCGGTCAGGGAGACATCAGTTAATGTAGGTAGCTAAATCATCTATCGAGGAGAATGGTTTAACCAGATGACAGTTAAAGCTCTCTTTCCTGGAACTTTCGACCCTATCCATTATGGTCACCTGGATATTGCTCGCCGCGCCGCCTGTCTTTTTGATGAGGTGGTCATCGCTGTATACGATCGGCCGATGAAATCCCTGATCTTTCCCCCAGAAGACCGCATAAATCTTGCTCGCCAGGCGATCTTGGATGACCAAAAAATATCTGTTGTCGGATATAGTGGATTAACCGTTGATTTCTGCCATAAGATTGGTGCTCAGGTCATCGTGCGTGGTTTGCGGGTATTTTCCGACTTCGAATATGAATTCCGCATGGCTTTGGCGAATCATCGGCTGGCACCTGATATTGAAGTTATTTCCCTGATTACTAATGAAGAGCATACTTTCTTATCTTCTTCCACCGTTCGGGAAATCGCCGCACTGAATGGGGATATCAGCAGCATGGTTCCCCCCCATGTAGAAAAAGCTCTCAAACACCGCTTGCTGGAATTGGGAGAAAGCGATCAAATCGTGCCGCCCACTTCAATGCGCGATTAAAAACGAATACGAATTGTATCCTTGATGATGTTGACGTTTTTATGATTTCGATGTAATCTTGTGCATGGAACTTGCAACACAAGTTCTAATCCTCATATAATTGTTTTCAGATTCGTAACATGTGGACATAACTAGTTCGGGTAAATTGGAGGAAATCTATGGATATATTGCAAATGATTGATCGGCTTGAGGAACTTTTAAACGAAAGTCGCCCTCTTCCGTTTACCCATAATGTCATCGTCGATGAAGACCGCATGTTAGACTTAATCGATCAGATGCGTGTCTCAATCCCCGAAGAAGTAAAAAAAGCCCAACAATTAATGGCTCAAAGGGATCGATTGATTGCTCAGGCTCAAGAAGAAGCCAATCGTACGGTGAACCTTGCCCGCGATAGAAGCAGCGAGCTTGTAGAGCGCGATCAAGTCGTCCAGGCTGCCTATACTCAAGCTGAACAGATTAAAGCTCAAGCCCAAGCGGATGGTGAAGCCATCCGCAGAGAAGCAGATGAATACGTGCTGGAAACATTGCGCAACCTTGAGATGGAAATGGAACGTTCAATCAATCAGGTTCGTAATGGCATCCGCACACTACAAGAAGAAAAACCAAAAGAAGAAGAATAAGATTGATATGGTTAATTAGCTAGTGAGTGGCATTTTCTCTGTCCACTCACTAGCTATTTTAAAACAAAATTAAACCCCCACCCCTGCCTCTCCCATAAAGCCACCCTATATAGGAGAGGCAGAGATGTGTTCCGGACCAGCTCGTCCCCTCAAACACTGATCCCGGGAATTCTCATGGATTTTATTATAGCTACTCATCGTTACAAGAACGTCACCAATTGCGTCACAGATATTGCATTTTTCCTCTTTCTTATATAAAATTAATATAAAGTTAATCTATGCCACGCTTAAATATCTCTTTATTGGGAACTCCTCGGGTTGACATTGACGGTGTCCCTGTTAGTTTTTCAACCGCTCGTGCAATTCCTTTGATTGCCTATCTGGCCATCACTGGAAAAAGCCAAACGCGCGAAATCTTGGCAAATTTACTCTGGACTGAAAGCAGTCAAAAACAAGCTTTAGCAGCCTTACGCACCACACTTTGGAGATTGAAAGTTGCGGGCTTGGAAGATTGGATTGTGTTGAATCGAAATGAAATTGATTTAAATCACCATAAGAATATCGAAATTGACGTGGTGAACATCAAGGCTTTGCTGGATAGATGTAACACTCACGGGCATCCTTCTTCTCAAATCTGCTTATATTGCACCCCAGCTCTAACCGAGGCGATCGATCTCTATCATGGCGAGTTCATGTCAGGTTTCAACATCTCCAAAGCCCCCGCATTTGACGATTGGCGCATGCAGCAAAGCGAATCCCTCCAAACTCTGCATCTCACTGCTCTTGAGCGGTTGGTGAGATGTCAGCGCACCTTTGGCGATTTTAATCTCGCCATCCATTATGCCCGAATTTGGCTCAGCTTTGACCGCCTGAATGAAAATGCTCATTACCAACTATTGCAGCTTTATTCAATTACTGGGCAGCGCACTTCTGGAATCTCGTTATATAAGCACTATAAAGATGTTCTTTCACGTGAATTGGGAATTGAGCCAGCTGAAGAATTGACTGCCTTGTACAAGCAGATTCTGGGTGGGCAATCAGCTCTTATCACAAAGCAAAAAATCAAAATTCCTGTTTTCCTCATTGTAGAAATTGAAAAAGCTGCTCTATATTGGGCGCGTGCAGGTACCAATAAGAACGATATCCTTGCCACCTACACGAATATTGTCAAAGAAACTGTCCGGAGATTTAGCGGTCTTATTCTCCAAAAATCAGATGATAGTATTACCGTTCTCTTTGAAAATGGCCAACCATTGCATTGTGCAGTTACGATCCATCTGATGTTGAAGAAAACTGTTTGGGGGGAAGCTGGTCCCCCTAATATTCGCATGGTTTTATATTCGACGATCATTGAAGGAGATAATCCCAGTAATTTCGCCATTCTAACTCGAACTGCCTCATCACTTTTATCGATCAGTTGGGGCGGACAAATCGTCTTTACAGACCAAACCATAAGATTACTGGATATACCCTCCGGATCAAGCATCAAAGATCTGGGTTTTCATTTCCTCAATGAAATCGAAGGGTCAATTCATGTGTATGAATTACTACACCCGCACCTTCCTTCCATAGAACACCCACCTTTACAATCTGACACCCAGCAGTTGGTTAATTTTCCTATCCTATCTCCTGCATTTTTTGGTCGCGAGCAGGAATTGGATCAGCTCACCCACCTGGTCATGTCGCCCGAGAATCGCATCGTATCGTTGGTTGGTCCTGGAGGTGTTGGTAAGACCCGTCTCGCAGTTCAGTTTGCCTCTCAGGTTTCTGGATACTTTCCAGACGGCATCTACTTCGTCTCCTTTGCCTCCATTCAGGATTCAGATTTTATTCCCATCCTCCTGGCAGAAGTCGTAAAATTTAGCTTTTACGGTTCAAACAATCACACCGCGCAGTTGGGTAATTATTTGCACCGTAGGAAATCTCTTATTGTGATTGATAATTTTGAACACTTGCGTGTTGAAGGGGCTAAATTTCTGGCAATATTGCTCACCCAGACCCACCACCTGAAAATTCTTGTCACCTCCCGTGAACGGTTGAATATGATCGCAGAGACGATCCTGGAGATTCATGGACTACCAGTTCCTGCCACAGAAATTGATGAAAACGCAGAGAGCTATAGCTCAATCAAACTTTTCCTCCATAATGCTCAAAAGACCTTCCCAAGATTTTCTTACAAAAATAATAGCGAAGCGATCACTCGTATTTGCCGGCTCGTGGATGGTATGCCATTGGGTATCCTGCTGGCTTCTTCATGGGTTAGAGTTTTTAGTTGTCCCGAGATTGCCTCAGAGATCCAAAAAAATATCGATTTCCTGACCACTTCTGCTCCAGATATGGACCCTCGCCACCGCAGCCTGAGTGCTGTATTTGATAATTCCTGGAACTTACTATCAGAAGAAGAGCATCGAATCATACGCAAACTATCGATTTTTCAGGCTGCATTTACTGTTAGTGCCGCCCAGGAAATAAGTAACGCCTCACAGCTCCTCCTCGCTGTTTTTGTGGATAAATCCTTGCTCTTTCACCGGCAGGACAATCGATACGAAATGCTTTCCACGTTCCATCAATATGCTACAGCCAAGTTGGAAGGAATCGAGGATGAATGGGCTTCTACGAAGATTAAATTCTGCGATTATTATGCTGATTTTTGCATTAATAAACAAATCGAAATAAATACGGCCAAGCAAAAAGCAGCAATAGCTGAGATGACTTCAGAAATTGAGAATATTCGAACAGCCTGGAACTTGCTCGTAGATTCTGAACGTTGGGACATTCTCGATAAAGTCAAAGAACCACTACTTGCTTATCATGTAATTGTAGGGAATTTCATTCAAGGCAGGGAATTATATCGCCTTGCTCTACTCAGGTTAAATAAATTAAACAATCCCAAGGTAGATCTACTCCGGGCTTCCATGCTTCAACTCTCATCTTGGATGACAATCAAGAATGGTTTTGTCACTGAGGGATTACAAGGCTTAACCGAAAGCATCGAGATCTTCCGTTCGTATAATTCCTCTTGGGATATTGCCATGACGTTATCGTTTTTAGCTGAGGCATGCCGAATATTAGGAAATCCTCACCAGGGGAAAAATTACATTGAGGAGGCGCTTAATCTATTGCGTGTAGATTCCATTCCAAAGTCCAACTATGTCATCGCCTTCACCGCTCACTGTCAATCAATCCTGGGTACGATCTTGATGGAACTGGGTGATTTCGTGCAAGCGCACATTAACATGGAGGCCAGCTTGGCTACCCATAATAGAATTGGAACATATTATGGTGCTATTCATCCTCTTATAGGGCTTGGAAAACTGGCGTATCTCCAGGGAGAATTCATCCAATCCAGGGATCTAAATCTGAAGGCACTGGAAACAGCTGAAAATATATATGACCAACGTGGCATGGCAGTCCTGCATAATAACCTTGGGGCGTTTTATGAAAACACTGCAAATATTACCGCATCTTCCCATCACTTGCTATCTGCTCTAAAACTTTGTAAAGAAACAGGCGATCGCCGTCTCATGGCTGTAATATTAAACAACCTGGCGCACCATCAACTAAGATTTCTTCACCTACCTTCAGATGCCATCCGGACGTACCAAGAGAGTATCGAGATATTTTCTGGTATCGGTGATTTACGAGGAATTACCTACACCTGTTATGATATCAGCAAGGCATATCTCAAGGTAGGATTGGTGGAAGAAGCCTGGACTTATTGCTCACGATCTTTACACACTGCCATGACGTTAGATAGCACTCCTCTGATCCTCCATGCTCTCCATGGGTTTGCCCATCTGTTTGCAAATACCAATCAGCGAGAGCGGTCCTTAGGTTTATGCTATCTGATTGTCAAACATCCACAAGTCGAATCCGACACACAAAAAAGGGTGGTTGTTACCAGGCTTGAGCTCGAATCTATTCTTTCTCCTGAAATTATCGAAGCTGCCCTAAATTGGGGGGAATCTA
This sequence comes from Anaerolineales bacterium, assembly GCA_049281855.1. Classification (GTDB taxonomy): domain Bacteria; phylum Chloroflexota; class Anaerolineae; order Anaerolineales; family UBA4823; genus FEB-25. Next base: position 30,407 of record JBAPSY010000351.1, on the reverse strand, counting down.
CAAATCTCCAGGATGTCATCGATCAAATCCTGACTGAAAATTATCGCTCACCGAAAAACTGATCTAAACCAAGCTACCTACTCACATTGTAAGGCCATTCATATCTTATCCAGCTCATTGTGCTATATTGACAGATCTATCCCTTTACTGTAAAATCATACCGACCGGTCGGTATTAATGACACGGTATCAGGAGCCTCCATGCAGCAACGCAGCGAAGAAACGCACAACCACATCCTTGAAGCCGCCACCCATCTTTTCTCCAAGACAGGCTATGATGCCACAGGCGTGGCTGAGATTTGCCAGGCAGCCGGGGTGAGCAAGGGTGCTTTTTATCACCACTTCCCTACTAAACAAGCAGTCTTTATGGAGCTCCTCAACACCTACCTGAAAGGCATCGAAACCGGTTTCACACTGATGCGCCAGGAAACGGGTAATGTGCCACAGGCTATCATCCAGATGGCAGAAATGGTCGGCTCGCTTTTTCAGACGGCCGATATCCACTTACCCATCTTCCTGGAGTTTTGGACCCAGGCCAACCACGACCCGCATATCTGGAAAGCCGCCATTGCCCCGTATCGCCGCTACCAATCCTATTTCGCTGAAATGATCCAGGAAGGAATCGACGAAGGTTCTCTGATGCCCCTCGATGCACAATTGGCTGCTCGTGTGCTGGTTTCCCTCGCTTTAGGAATGCTCATGCAGTCACTCTTCGACCCTCAGGTCACCAATTGGCAAACCGAAGCCAGACAAAGCATGGAATTACTGATGAACGGTATAACAAGGAGAAAAGAATGAATTTAGTCACCGGTGCCACCGGGCACATTGGCAATGTTCTCGTCCGCCTCCTGCTTGAGCGAGGTGAAAAAGTCCGCGCCATGCTCATGCCGGGTGAAGATCCTGCGCCATTGAATGGTCTGAATGTGGAGATTATCGAAGCGGATGTCCTTGATTACCAGTCATTGCTAAAAGCTTTTGATCGTATGGATGTCGTTTACCACCTCGCCGGCATCATCTCCATCCTGCCTGGCAAAAATCACATGCTCCAGGCGGTGAATGTCATTGGAACTCGCAACGTTATCCAGGCAGCTCGTAGTTCCGGAGTCCGTCGTCTTGTATACACCAGCTCCATCCATGCGCTCAAACGTGTGCCTGAAGGTGTTTTGATCGATGAATCCGTTCCTTTCGATATCGAACATGCCATCAGCAGCTATGATTCATCCAAAGCCAGTGCCTCATTGGAAATTTTAAACGCTGTTGATCATGGAATGGATGCTGTTATTGTCTGCCCTACTGGGGTGATTGGTCCTTATGACTTCCGTCGTTCTGAGATGGGTCAGCTTATCCTCGACTGTGTCGAACAGAAACCCATGCTCTATGTGGACGGGGCTTACGATTTCGTTGATGTGCGGGATGTTGCTCATGGTCTGATCCTGGCAGGGGATAAAGGTAGGTCTGGCGAGAGTTACATCTTATCCGGTGAGCGTATTGCGGTACTGGATATCATTAAAATTGTGCAGGAAATCCTCGGCACGCACCTTTTCAGCCTGAAGATTCCTTTCTCACTGGCGCGTTTCACAGCCAACCTCACCCCCCTCTATTACCGTCTGACTCATGTGAAACCACGCTTCACCTCTTATTCATTGGCAACCATCACCTCGAACTCATTTATCAGCCATACCAAAGCTCGTCTTGAGTTAGGTTACCTTCCCCGCCCTTTGCGCGAGTCATTAACCGATACTGTTAAGTGGTTCTTAAAATACAAAACATTAAGTAAAAACATAGGTGTGTGAGTTAAGCCTCGATCCAAAAAGGTGATTCAAATTGCCCAAAATTCAAGGTACTAGTTGGCTCAACAAAATCGCAGTCATCACCGGCGCCTCGAGTGGCATCGGTGCTGCCACTTCCCGTAAGTTTGCCAGCCAGGGTCTCCATGTCATCCTGGTCGCCCGCCGGCAGGATCGCCTTGAGCGCCTCGCCAGTGAGATTCGACTCGCTGGTGGTCAGGCGGAGATCATCCCTGCCGACCTGTCCCATGAAACTGAACGCCAGCGTGTATACGCTCAGGTGGAAGCTGAATATGGGCAGGTTGATGTGCTGGTGAACAATGCTGGCTTGGGTTGGTATGGTTTTGGCACCGATATGCCATGGACGACTGCCTCCGAGATATTACAAGTCAATATAGCTGCTGCAGTTCATTTCACCTTGCTCTTCCTCAAGAAGATGCGCTCTATTGGTTCAGGGCATATCATCAATGTTGGCTCCATTTCCGGCAGCCTGCCTAGTCAGGGAGTGGCTTTATATGGCGCCACCAAATCCTTCCTGGATAATTTCACCACTGCTCTGTATCGTGAGCTGACCGGTACACACTTGCACGTCAGTGTGGTGCGAGCCGGTCCCGTCCTCACCGACTTCTGTGACACTGCTGCCAGCCTCGAGGGCGGTCACCACCTTCCAACCGAACGGATGGGGGTCACTGCTGATACCATTGCCAATCATATCTGGAGGTTGCTCGAGCATCCCCGCCGCGTCATTTATGTGCCCTCCTGGTTGGGTATCACTCCGTATATCGAAAACACCTTCGGCTGGCTAATTGACCGCCTCGGGCCTCTCCTTCTGCGCGCTGAATCTCGCCGTAAATGATCTCTATATAAGATCCTGATTTTTTCGGGGCTTACTTATAAATTTTCAAGAAATTTGATTCAACCAAATATCACATTGCATTAATATTTAAGTTATATAATCGCGATTTGAACGACTATATAGATCCTAATTCTGGTAGTGGGTGAATACGATCCATCTCTCTTGGATTACAACAAAACTTCGGATCATAGAAAACACATCGAGTATTTGGGTTGAAATATGAACTATGCAATAGGATTCTTCGGGTCAAATAAAATATACTTTTGGTACAAGGCAGGATGATTTCCACTCCGCTGGGCAAGAATCCGGGAGGAGTCCCACATGATAGATCAAATTGTAATCACCGTAAATGGGACGCAGCATAAAGTCCAGGCAGCCCCCAATACTCCCCTGTTGTATGTTTTACGCAACGAGCTGGGCTTGCATGGTCCCCAGTTCGGGTGCGGTTTGGAGCAATGCGGCTCCTGTATGGTAATCTATGGCAGGGAAGCCAAGCAATCCTGCAAGTTGACCGTGTCCGATGTCGGGCAGACACCCATCATCACCCTGGAAGGACTGATCGAAGATGGCCAGCTACACCCGGTGCAGGAGGCGTTTATTGAGGAACAAGCAGCCCAATGTGGCTTCTGCACGAACGGTATGATCATCGCAACTGCTGCTCTCCTGATTAAGGTTCATAATCCGAGTGAACGCGTTATTCGTGAATCGTTGGACGGCAACCTCTGCCGTTGCGGCTCACATCTTCGTATCATTCGCGCCGTGCAGCGTGCAGCAGAATTAATGTGGAAACCGGGTGAATAATGGCGCATAAAATGTGCCAGTCCACGCAAGATAACAAGAAAGACCCGAGTCTACCATCGTCAGGTCGGGCAGAATCATTTTGGGGTGAATTAACCACCTGGCTGGACGATTGGTTGAGGATCGAACCGGATGGTTCGATCACAGCCTTTAGCGGCAAGGTGGAGCTGGGCACTGGAGTGCGCACAGCCCTGGCTCAGATCGTGGCGGAGGAGCTGGATGTGCCTTTCGAGCGCGTGCATATGGTCATGGGTGATACCTCCCTCACGCCAGATGAAGGCTACACCGCCGGCAGCATGACGATAAATTCAAGCGGCAGTGCCTTACGGCAGGCAGCTGCAGAAGCCCGGCAAGCCCTGTTGAAGTTGGCCTCTGAAAGGTTGGACGCTGACATAACCAACCTGGTTGTGAGCGATGGGGTGATCTCGGTTCTCCGCAATCCTGAACGGGCTGTATCGTATACAGAGCTGATGGGTGGTAAGCTCTTCAACCGGAAGGTGACTGACAATGCCCCACTAAAATCTCCCAAAGTCTATCGTGTGGTTGGCAAGTCGGTGCCGCGGGTCGACATTCCGCACAAATTTACCGGTAAGCAAAGCTTCATCCAGGATTTGCAGGTGCCTGGCATGCTCCACGCCCGGCTGGTACGTCCACCCAGTAGTAGCTCGAAGCTGGTCTCGATGGATGAAAGCTCGATCAAAGATATACCTGGAGTGGTTAAGGTGGTTCAGCGCGGCAATTTTATCGGCATTGTCACTGAACGGGAGGAGCAGGCGATTCTCGCCTCTCAACAGTTGAAGGTGCAATGGTTCGAAACAGCCTCCATGCCACCCATGGCAGATATGTACACCTACCTGCGCTCGCAGCCTACCCAAGATAATGTTCTCATCGATGATGGGGATGTAGACGCCATCATCGCCACCTCATTCCATCAGTTACGCGCCGAGTATCACCAGCCATACCATGCTCACGCTTCGATTGGCCCCTCTTGTGCAGTCGCGGATGCCTCGCAAGATCAAATCACGGTCTGGTGCAGCACACCCGGACCATACCCACTTCGCAACGCCCTGGCTCAGTTGACCGGTATGCCGGTTGATAAATTGCACCTCATCCACGTCGAAGGTGCAGGCAGTTATGGGCAAAATGGCTCTGACGATGCTGCAGCCGACGCTTGTCTCTTGTCTCAAGAGGTTGGCAAACCAGTGCGTGTTCAGTGGTCTCGCCAGGATGAATTTGTCTGGGAACCAAAAGCACCCGCTATGGTGATGGAAGTGCGTGCTGGCCTTGACCAGCACGGCAATATCACCGCCTGGGACTATCACGTCTGGTCGCCTTCGCATGTTGCACGGGCGCGTTTCGCCGGCCAGTTGGTGACAGCCCAGCTCATTGCTGGTCAGCCTGCTCCAGCGGGTCGCTTCTCATTCGGAGCTGAACGTAATGCACCCACCAATTACACCTTCCCCCACCAGCGGGTGACGGTCCATTACCTGGCGAACACGCCCCTGCGCGCTTCATCCATGCGCAGTCTGGGCGGAGCCGAAAATACCTTTGCTAACGAATCCTTCATGGATGAATTGGCCGCTGCAGCCAGGGTGGACTCCCTGGAATTTCGCCTGCGTTACCTCGATGACCCCCGTGCAATCGACGTTTTACATGCTGCTGCCGAAAAAGCCAGCTGGGAGGCGCATCCTTCGCCGCTATTAAAACAGGGTGAGCTGTTGGAAGGGCGTGGGTTGGCTTTCGCTCGCTACGAAAACGAAGAAGCCTTAGTAGCCTGCATCGCTCAGGTGCAGGTAGAACCAGCCAGCGGCACCGTAAGTGTGAAGCGTATCGTCGTCGCCCACGACTGCGGGCTGATCATCAACCCCGATGGCTTAAAAAACCAGATCGAGGGCAATGTGATCCAATCCTTAAGCCGTGCGCTCAAGGAAGAAGTGCAATTCGATGAATATCGCATCCGCAGCGTGGATTGGGAGACTTACCCAATTTTGAAGTTCTCTGAAATACCTGAAGTGGAAATCGTGCTCATCAACCGCCCAGACCAGCCAGCGCTGGGAGCTGGTGAGCCGTCGACGGTAACCACTGCTGCCGCGGTCGCTAATGCCATTTACGACGCTGCCGGTATCCGCCTTCGCCAGATCCCATTCACCCCTGAAAGAGTCAAGGCGGCTTTGCAAATCGAATAACATCCATAATGTTTCCATTAGTAATTGCCATGTTTCCGAAAGTTATTTATTGCCTATTGACAAGCTAGAACAGTTGTGCTAAAACAATGATGTACCACCCTGGTAAATTTGTCTTCCTACCGGGGTGCGTTGTTTAATACCGGGATCGTTTCGATTCGTTTTATTTTATATTCAAATCCAGTGTCTTCGATCATAGTTACTTTACATAGATGACTACCCTTATTATTGCGGTATACTCAGTCAGCCACCAAGGTACCTTAGACCTGATTGCCTGATCTCCAAATTACGGTTGTGCCTAATGGACCAATCACTCATACACCGAATTACCATTTCACCCCTATGCCCACCACGCCTCTCCTTAATATCACTGGTTCTGCCTCAGTCTACCTTCTGATTGGCTTTGGCTTCCTTGCCTTGGTCGTCGTCAACCTGCTCATCGCACTAATCGAAGGCGTCACCCTTACTCTTCTTTCCTGGAACCCTTTTCGGGCTTCCTTGACTGTTTCATTGATCATGAATATCACCTCCGGCATCATAAATGGCATTCTCCTGATCTTGCTCCAGCGCACTCCATTTGTCTGGTTGCCGATTTCTTTTGCCCTGTCGCTTCTGATTGAAGGTTCTATCTTGACGTACTTCAAGCGGGATGCTCTCCGCAAAAATAGTCTGTTTGTATTAATTGCTAACCTTGCCAGTTATATCCTCCTCATCCTGCCTGCCTATTATTTTGGTACCCATCCATAACTTTGGAGCTATTCCATTCTCTTCAGCTTCCACGATTTTGATGTTTAAAAATATCGGTGTACAATAATACTGACTATCTAAGGATTGCTCTGGATGGATAATACCTATGTCGAATTTTGCCCAAAATGTAATGCCCAACTTCCTCCTGGACTCGAAAAATGTCCCAATTGTGGTCACCGTTTGCGCTCCAAGGGCAAGGGCGAATTCTCGTTACGCGACATTTTCTGGTTGAGCGTATCTATATTGGGTATTGTGCTCTTACCTGTGCTCATTGTTATCGGTGTCGTTTGGTTGATTATCTCTCGATTAAAATAAACCCATCAAGTTGATTACCAAGGAGATGCCGATTATGAATTTTGACCTTACCGATGAACAACGCATGTGGCGTGACACTGTGCATGATTTCGTCGCCCGCGAAGTCAAACCTAAAGCCCATGAAGTGGACGAGACCGCCGAATTCAATTGGCCTGCTGTCCGCAAGATGGGACCATTGGGCTTGCTCGGCTTGAACATCCCCGAAGAATATGGTGGCTCCGGCGTGGATGCTGTGAGCGCTGCCATTGCCATTGAAGAGCTTGGTTGGGGCTGTGGCAGTACTGCCCTGGCAATTGCCGCCCACAATGGCTTGGGCACTTCTCCCATTGTGCTTTTTGGGACCGAAGATCAAAAGAGACAGTACCTGCCACCAGTAGCTTCGGGAAAAGGCAAGCTTGCTTCGCTGGCTCTCACCGAACCGGGTGCCGGCTCGGATATTCAGGGGGGTGTTCGTTGTCGTGCCGAACATGTCGGCGATGAATGGGTCATCAATGGTTCCAAAGCCTGGTGCACCAACGCCAGCATCGCCGATTATATTATTACCCTTGTCCGTACCGACCCCTCCGGAGGACCTCGCTCCTTGAGCATGATTATCGTGCCAACCAACAGCTCCGGGTTGCACATTGCGCCTGCCGAGAAGAAAATGGGGCTCAAGGGCTCTCCCACGCATGCCGTTACTTATGAAGACGTGCGCCTTTCATACAGTCACTTGCTTGGTACTGAAGGTCGCGGTCTCCAGCAGACCCTCACCACCTTGGACGGTGGGCGCATCAGTATCGGCGCTCTCTCTGTGGGTCTCGCCCAATCTGCCATGGAAGATGCCATTCGTTACGCCAAAGAACGCCAGACCTTTGGTAAGCAGATCGCCGAACACCAGGCGATCCAGTGGATGTTGGCAGACGCTGCCACGGAGATCCAGGCAGCTCGCTTGATGATCTACAATGCTGCCTGGCTCAAAGATCAAACGCGCCCATTCACCAAGGAAGCATCCATGGGAAAGCTATTCGCCACCGAGATGGCTGAGCGTGTTTGCCGTAATGCCATTCAGATTCACGGCGGTTATGGCTACAGCCGTGAATATCCGGTCGAGCTCACCTACCGCGATGCCCGTCTGATGACCATCGGCGAAGGCACCAGTGAAGTCCAGCGCATGGTCATCGCCCGGAAACTGCTATCCTAGCGTGGTAAGATAGCCCTGGAATTAATATTCAACTCCACATGTCTCTTCCGCGCTATATCCGCAATATTGTCATCCTGATTGCGTTGATCCTCCTGGTGAGCCTGGCCCTCATCCTGGGCCTCCGCAAAACTATCACCTTGAGCGTCGATGGCGAGGCGCACGAGATTACAACATACGCCTTAAAAGTGGGCGACCTGTTACTTTCACAGGATATTCCTTTATCTCCACTGGACAAACTATCCCCCTCACCAGATGCTTGGTTGAAAAATGGAGCGACGATAACCCTTGTACGCGCTGTCCCTTTTCAGGTCCTTGCAGATGGAGTGATCTCTTCTATTAACAGTCCAGAACGATCACCCACCAAACTGCTCACACAAGCCGGTGTACGCACCCTGCCTGGTGACCTTATCCTCTCGAATGGTCTGCCAGTGGACCCAAGCTTATCCCTCCCACTCGATATCCAATCCATCTCGCTTCAGGTAATGCGCTCAGTAAGTTTTACTATTACAGTGGACGGTAAAACACAAGCCTTGACATCAACCGCACCTACAGTTGGGTCAGCATTGTGGTCTGCAGGCTACATTCTCTTCGCCGCCGATCAGTTGATCCCTCCAGCTGATACGCCTCTTTCCCCAGGTTTGACGGTCACCTTGACCCATTCCCGCCCGGTGACTATTCAAACTCAAGCTGGGGATGTGATCATTCGAACTACTGCTCATAAAGTCGGGGAAGCCCTCGAAGCTGCTCACCTTTCCCCTCAAGGTCTGGATTACAGCGTTCCTGCCACCAAGGAGCCTATTCCCTCCAATGGGAAGATGCGCCTGATACGCGTGACAGAACAGGTGATGGTTGAGCAGACACCCTTGCCATTCGAGACCGAATATCAGCCTGTCTCCGACTTGGACCTCGATAGTCAATCGATCCTCCAGAATGGTGAATATGGGCTGACAGCTCAACGCGTGCGCATACGTTATGAAGATGGAAAGGAAGCCTCCCGCCAGGTGGAAAGCCAATGGGTTGCTCGCCAGCCTCAACCTCGCATCGTAGGTTACGGCACCCAGGTTACCATGCACACCACAACAATTGATGGAGTAACCATCCAGTATTGGCGAGCTTTGAATATGTATGCCACCTCCTACCATCCGTCAGAGGGTGGGGATACAACTGCTTCTGGAATGGTCCTCCAGAAAGGTGTCGCTGCAGTAGATACGAGCCTCGTCCCCTTCTTTACCCACATGTATGTCCCAGGGTATGGTGAAGTCATCGCCGCAGATATTGGTGGTGGGGTGATTGGACGGTGGATCGATCTCGGTTATAGCGATGATGATTACGTCCCTTGGCATTCCTGGGTTACCGTCTACTTCCTTTGGCCTCCCCCCGATAACATTGTCTGGATCGTTCCTTGAACCTGCCATATTTGGATATCCCCCGGCTTCTGCACCAGTATCGACTGCACCCCGATAAATCTTTGGGGCAGAATTTCCTGGTGGATGAAACCGCCCTTCAAAACGTGATACAGGCAGCCAGTGTTACCTCACAGGATGATGTACTAGAGATTGGTCCCGGCTTGGGTAGCCTCACCCGTTATCTTGCCATCTACGCCCATACGGTTATTGCTGTTGAGGTTGACCCCGCTTTGATTCCCGTCCTTAATCAAGTCGTGGGGCAATTTCCGAACGTCCGGGTGATTCAAGGGGATATCCTTGCTTTGGATCCGGTCCAGCTGGTTACACAGACAGAATACCTGGTGGTCGCCAACATCCCCTACTACATAACCTCTGCCCTCATCCGTCATCTGTTGGAAGCAAGCCTGCCCCCAAAACGTTTGGTTCTAACCATCCAACAGGAGGTCGCCAGGCGCATCTGTGCCGAGCCAGGTGATATGAACTTGTTAGCCCTTAGTGTTCAGGTCTATGGGCATCCGCAAATCATGGCTTATATCCCAGCGGGTGCTTTTTATCCTCCACCCAATGTGGATTCCTCTATCATTCGCATCGATCGCTATCCTTCACCACTCATCCCCTCAGATGAGCTGGAGGTATTTTTCCAGCTTATAAAAGCTGGGTTCAGCCAAAAACGCAAAACCTTGCGTAATGCCCTTGCGGGTGGTCTGCATTTGTCACCCCCAGCAGTCGAAGCAGTGCTAATGAGCGCCCTTATCGATCCCATGCGCCGTGCAGAATCCCTAAGCCTCTCGGAGTGGCATCTTCTAACCACAGTTTTTAGCGCTCAATTCTCACCGAAGTGACCCGAGTAATCCTACTGTTCACCCCCACAACCAAAAAAATCCTGCTGCCAGCAGCCTAAGCCCAGCGCCTAAAAATAACGATGGCTGCAACCCGATCAAGTCTGCTGAGACTGGCCCCAGTAATGAGCCAGCCAAAATTCCCAAATTAAGCGCCAGGTTATGGAGTGCCATGTGCGCCGGACGGTCATCGGGAGGCACACGGTCCATTAAGCGATTGATGATCGCCCCACTAAGCATGGCGTTGACTCCACCCCCGGTCAGGCAAGCAAGATAGTATAATTCTGGTCCTTTTGCCATCCCTAGGAATAATGGGAATATTGGAAACAAGGCCGCGCTGACCAACAAAACCTTTCGATGCCCATAACGTGTACTGTAGTAACCGAGTCTAAAAGAAGCCAACATCATCGCGCCATAGAAAATAGCTGTCCCCAAACCGATCATTCCATCGGTCATGTGCAAGCTATTTACATACACAATGGGAAATAGTGGAACGGGAAAGTATTGGAATGCATAGAAAGCCAGATAAGAGAGCATGAATATACCGAAAGGTCCGGTGAGCAAATCCAGCCTCAATAATGATCTCTTTTTTGATGTGGTAATACGCTCATCTTGTATAACTTTTACCAGGTTAGCTACCTTCTCAATCGGATCCTGTTTACGAACCCTACCGATGTGATAGCTGCTCAACATTGCACCAGCCGCACCAATCAAAAATACGATCTGATAATTGTGCGGGAATATCACCCAATCCAGGATTTGTCCACTCAATAGAGTTGCTCCTGTGATGCTGATGGCTAATAAGATATTCCTCCGTCCAACAGCATGTGCCCTCCATTCAGGTGGCAAAACTTCGGCAAACATGGCATTGAACGAGATAGCCAGCACGGTTCCAGCCACCGACATGACCAGAGTGGTCCATATCAATCCCCACACCTGACCTCCCGGAGACGTGAACAACCACGGAATAGCAACCAGGAACACATATCCCAGGCGTTGCCAAATTGCCGAACGGAATGATACCTTGACTAAGGACTTGCCTTCCAGCCAACGACCAGAAGGGAGCGTAAATATCAAATTAACCACCGCGGGTCCCGCACTGAGCAATCCGATCTGAAAGCCGGATGCGCCTAACCGTGCCGCGTAGACCGCTTGAAAAGCCAGTGTGCTACCAGCAAGAATCCCAAACCAGAATACATCCCAATACAACTGGCGCAGGTTCCATCTTAATATCGGACTTGGTCCGTGTAGTATTTCAGTAGTCATTTGCAGAAAAAAACGGAGGCCAATCCCGCTTGGCTCTCCGCTAAGGGTAAAAAATTCTGGAGCTTATTATACTATCAACCACGTTGACGAGCTTTTGCTTGATTCGTCGTAATACTACCTTTTGATACGCAATATGCGCCCCGTGGCCCATCAATCATAGGGTTTCCCCCGAGTCGCTAATTGTCAATTGGAGACTTTTCAATGGAATATTCACACACATCATCCCCCATTGCCCGGCATTTTGTCTCATTCACCCTAAATTCACTTCCCCCCGATATCCACCTTAATCCTTCTTCAAGTAACCCAATCCCAAAAGAACAAATGGATTTTTCCATCCCAATCCGCTCCCTGCATACAGGACATTGATGGACGATGTACCTGTAATGGGTTTCATATTCCTCGACACTTGTCGTTTGGTCACTGATTTGTGAAAATATACGCGCCAGTGCCTGAATCCCAATCCGTAATCGGGTCTGTAATGGTAAGCCGCGAAAAGCCGCATCACTCATACCTGCCAGTGCACCATACTTGCATAATGACGCAGCAAAAGCCGTCCTCCCAGCGCGTTTTAAAAAAGTATGCCCACCTTGTTCACCGTACATATCTTCAATTGCGATTTGGATCGCGGTGAAATCAGCAAAGTCAAATCCCTTTTCCAGGTTGTCCGGCGGGTAGTGATCGATCAGCTCTCGCAGATGAGCGTAGTTCAGAATTGCATTTAAACCATTTCTACCCATCAAATCTATGAGTGCATTGAAAGTTGCCAAGACAAGCCTGTTAGGGTAATAGAGACCACTTTTAGTTATGGTTTCCATATGGGCAGATTAAATGAGTTTGGATAGGGCTTCAACAGCTCGACGCATATCCAGCAGGATTAAGCCCAGTTTTGCATTCTCCCGTGCGAGCGCAGTCAGTACGGCTTCAGTTCCAACCGACATGAGCACAACATAACCGTTTGACCCTTTGATATAAACTTGTTCCAGCGAGCCTCGACCCAATTCAGACGCAATCCGCTCCCCCAGCGAAAGCATTGCTGCCGACATTGCCGCCACTCGGTCTTCCTCAACCCCCTGCGGCAGGGCTGAAGCAATCGTCAGCCCATCAACGCTGACTACAGCTGAAGCCTCGATATCTGGGGATGATGCTTGCATATCCCGCAAACGCTCAACGATGAGTTGCGAACGTGATTTAGTCAATGGTATGCTCCCGATCAACCCATTCAGGTTGAAAAGTAATCATAAAGGTTTGATTTTGAATTTGAAAAAATTCATACGTGACTAGTGCTTCCACAAATCAACGCCTGACTAAAGTTGCAATAATAGTACCAACATGATCTGCCACGAACCATTAAAGGTCTGGTATTCGGATCATTTTTATATATCCGCCCCCTACTACGTCCCATCGGATTTCTTTTCCTTAGGTATGCTGTCCGGATCATAATCACCCCACTTACCACTGAAAGATGATGCAAATATCATCGCATTCGTGTCCTCCACTTCCCGAATGGTCTCTTTCATTTTAGCTTCTCGTTTTTTAGCTACATCATCAGTAGGGTTGCTTGTTGGTTTGGTCACGGCTCGGATGTCAATGGCATGGATATCATCTTTCAGGTAAGGCACAATGGTACCTGCCTTCTCACCCAACAATATTTTTCCTAATGGGGTGCTTTCACCCAGATATCCGTGTGCGAAATCAGCTTCTTCGTCCGGAACAATAACAAAGTTCAATCGCTCTCTTTTACCCGCACGATCAAGCAGATCGACTTCTACCTGACATCCAACTGAAATAAGGTTTAATTGTGATTCCATACGCATAGTATAAGTCTATTATATCTGGCAGGAAAGGCTCATCATATATTTAACCAACCGGTAATAATGAAACATCTTCAACTGGTATAATCTTTTTACATAATACAAATGATGCGATTAATCTTCTCACTTTTCATATTTTTACAGGGTTTTTCATTTGTTTCTCAACCAGTACTGAATCCCATTCAGGCATCTGTCACCCACAGTTCCAATGCATTGTTATGCATGCCTGGCATTTACCTGACGGATCCGCAGGATTGTTTTCCTCTTGGCCCCTCAGGTTACATCACTCAAATGGCGACTGAAGGGATTAGTCTCCCGTTGATCTCCTTACCCTTCCATCCGGTCAATAGTCTTCTGGGCGAATTGCCTTTTTCTTACGCAATACTCGGAGAAGATCCGACGCCAGTTTATGCCTCTCTTCAAGATGCAATCTCTGAAAAAAACGCTATCCGCACAATTGAAGCTGGTCGGTTGCGTTATGTATCCTATATTGACTATAAGGACACCGAATCTGGACGGATATACTTGTTGAAAGACGAAGGTTGGGTGCGTGTATCCAGTCGTGTCTCCATTCCCCACAGTTATCCTGGTGGGATTGAGCTCACCCGCACACCCAGTCGTTCCTTTGGATGGATCCTCCCATTCGCTCCAAGCATCGAAACCAAACGAACTCCAGGATATAGTTTGGAAGATTATACAGGTCATTCTGCGATCCTGTACCAAAATGTGCAGGTTTATTCAACCAAGGTGGTGAACAATGAAGAATGGGATTTGATCAGCCCCGAAGAGTGGGTTGAAGGGCGCTTTGTGGGCAGGGTGATCCCAAACACGACTCCTCCTCCGGGAGTTGAAAACGGTCGATGGATCGAGGTAAACCTTTTCGAACAGACTTTAGCAGTATACGATCAGAATAAATTGATTTATGCCACGCTTATCGCTTCAGGCCTGGATCCCTTTTTTACCAGACCAGGTCTATTTCAAATTCAACGAAAATTGGATTCTACAATAATGTCGGGGTCGTTCGCAGAGGATCGCTCGGATTTCTATTATTTGGAGGATGTCCCGTGGACGATGTACTACGATAATGCTCGTGCCCTCCACGGAGCATATTGGCGTACAGCATATGGTTTTCCTCAATCCCACGGCTGTGTCAATCTGACCACAGCTGATTCACACTGGTTATTTAATTGGGCCAATGTAGGCGATTGGGTTTACGTTTGGGATCCATCCGGTAATACCCCAACAGATCCAAGCTATTACGGGGAGGGCGGAGCCTGAGTTGGTCATTCAGGCTGTGTGAAATATAGATAGAAGATGGGAAATGATACAAACCAACTCCTGCCGTATTTATTAGGTTTTATGAAATTAATACTTCGTCCTCTCGCCTTGCTGCCGATCATCCTTATCTTGCTCGCATGCCGAGCCCCTATCCAATCTCCCATTCCAAAACCTACACTTGCACCAGCAATTAAAAATTTCCCTGGAAAAGCCACCTCCACCCTCGTGCCAACGAATACCCCAATCCCATCTGTCACCCTCACTCCCACTGCAATACCTCCCAGCCTCACTCCTACACAGATTTTGGTATCTTCCCCCACCTCAACTCTCATCCCTTTAAATATACAGCTTAGCATCTTTGGGAATTTGTGGACTATCGTCGATGATACATACGTCTATCCCGATTTTAACGGCTTGGACTGGAATGCTATCCACCAGGAGTATATGCAAAAAATTTCGGTGGGCCTCTCCACTGAACAGTTTTATCAGGCTATGAGCGAGCTTATAACAAGGCTTGGGGATGACCATTCTTTTTTCCTAGACCCTCAGCAAGTCGCAGATCAGGAAGCTGAATATCAAGGCAAGCACGATTATGTGGGTATCGGAGTCATAGCCAACGCTGTTCCTGAAAGACACCGTGCTGTAATTTTATCTGTCTTCCCTGGCAGTCCAGCCGAGGCTGCGGGGCTGCAACCGAGGGATAGCATCATTTCCGTGGATGGGACGTCAATTTTAGATGAGAATGGACTCCTACAAGATATCGTCCGTGGTCCAGAAGGCACAATCATCAATGTTCTAGTGCAAACTCCTGGGGAAGAGCCCCGCGAATTGCACTTGACTCGCCACCAGATCACTGGCGATTATCCAGTGGTTCATCAGGTTATCACCACTCCAGATGGCAAAAGGATAGGTTATATTCTTTTGGTTACATTCGAAGACAGCACAGTAGACGAGCAAGTTGCAGCGGCATTACAGGAAATGACCGCCGAAGCCCCATTGGATGGGTTGATTTTGGATAACAAGATGAATGGTGGTGGTTCAAGTGCGGTTTTTGAACCGATGCTTAGCTATTTCGTAGGTGGAAACCTTGGAAATTTTATAAGCCACGATGAACAACGTGCTCTCCAGGTTAAGTTAAACGATATCAACGGTTCATTCCAGGTGCCATTGGTGGCACTGGTCGGATCAGGGACAGCGAGTTTCGGGGAAATTTTCTCAGGCATCCTTCAAGATGTCGGACGTGCTTATCTGATTGGTACGACCACGGATGGGAACGTTGAGATCTTATGGGGATACGACTTGGTGGATGGTTCGCAATTATGGTTGGCAAATGAAACCTTTCGTCCCTTAAATCATCCCGATCAAGATTGGGAGAAAACAGGTATCATCCCTGATGTAAATGTGTCTGGTGAATTTGACCAATACACGTTGGATAATGACCCAGCAGTATTGGCTGCGCTACAATACTTTTCTGGACAATAGAGCTTAAGGATAGGAGATATATTACCATGCTCACATTGCCGGAGAGAATCATTTTCGCACTGGTTGTCCTACTCTCCCTCTATTTAACTTCTAGTGCTGTTTGGCGCATTATTCGCATCATCCAACGTGGTCATGGTCGACCCGACTGGAATGTCCTCCGGCATCGCTTGCTTTCTATTCCCGCTCGAATTATTACCTTTCAACCGCTCTTCCGTTTTCGATTTCTACCCAGCTTATTCCATGCATTGGTTGGTTGGGGTTTCCTTTATTATGTCATCGTAAATATTGGAGATTTCTTACAGGCTTACCTCCGTGGCTATCAATTCCTTGGCACAGGGGTGATTGCCAATCTGTACCACCTGGGAGCGGATATCTTCAGTATCGCTGTGTTGACAGGCATTGTCGCCTTGATCACCCGGCGGTTTATCATAAAATCAGCTTACCTGACTGCCCGTTCAGACATCTTGTTGCATCCCAAAGCACGCTTCGGAATATTGCGTGATTCAGCCATCGTAGGTGCATTTGTCAGCATCCACGTCGGTTCACGGATACTCGGAGAATCTTTCAATCTGGCGCGCCTGGGTCCTGATCCGTGGCAGCCTTTTGCATCTAATCTATCTCGATTATGGCTCAACTGGAGTGGGTCCGCATTAATGATCGGCGAACACGTTACTTTTTGGATCTCTTTGGGATTGATCCTTGCTTTTTTACCCTATTTTTTATATTCCAAACACATCCATCTCTTTTTTGCCCCTCTGAACTTTCTACTTAAGCCCACTCGCAGGTCAATTGGAGAATTGAGTCGCCTGAATTTTGAAGATGAGCGCATCGAATCCTTCGGAGTATCACACTTGGAGGATCTCGGTTGGGAACAGTTAATGGATGCATATGCTTGTATCATGTGCAATCGCTGTCAGCAAGTGTGCCCGGCTTATAATTCAGGCAAGGTTTTATCCCCCGCTGCGCTTGAGATTAACAAGCGTTATTCCCTGAATTATTATGGGGTGAATATCGCCAAAGGTGAAACCAGCCCTCTAACTTTGGTCGAATTTGCCATCCCGCCAGAAGCAATTTGGGCTTGCACCGCCTGTGGTGCCTGTATTGATATCTGTCCAGTCAATAATGAACCTATGCGCGATATCTTGGATATCCGCCGGTCTTTAGTGTTGAACGAAAATGCGTTCCCTCAGCAATTACAGGCTGCCTTCCGCGGTATGGAACGAAATGTCAACCCGTGGAATATTCCACCCACCGAGCGATTGAAATGGGCTGAGGGATTAACTGTTCCCACAATTGATGAAAACCCCACGCCCGAGATATTATGGTGGGTGGGATGTGCACCCGCCACAGATGCACGGGCACAAAAAGTCGCCCGAGCATTCGCATCTGTCCTTGATAAAGCAGGTGTGAATTATGCTGTTTTGGGAAAGAAGGAGCAATGCACAGGAGATTCTGCTCGTCGGGCGGGTAACGAATACCTGTTCAATGAAATGGCAACCGCCAATGTGGAATTACTCAATGGCGTCGCACCCAAACGCATTGTCACCACCTGTCCACATTGTCTGCATACATTGAAGAATGAATACCCTGCTTTTGGTGGGTACTACACCGTTATCCATCATTCGCAATTTATCAATGAGCTGATTACAAATGGCAAGCTTGAACTACGCCCGCATAAATTGGGGGATGATCTATCCACCAATATTACCTATCATGATCCGTGCTATCTAAGTCGCCATAATCATATAATATCTGAACCACGCCGCGATTTTGCTCAGATCGGGCTCCCCCTTACAGAGCTACCTCGTCATGGACTCAAATCCTTTTGTTGTGGTGCGGGTGGCGCTCAAATGTGGAAAGAGGAGGAGCATGGGTTGGAACGCGTTAATACCAATCGTTTCAGAGAAGCTGAAGCTACTGGAGCTGAAGTGTTGGCTGTTGGTTGCCCTTTCTGTATGATCATGCTGACCGATGCTAAAAAAGCTATCAACAGTGAGATGCAAGTGCTGGATATTGCTGAGCTTGTCGCTGCTAGATTGGAGTAATAGCTATGGAAGATTCATTCAATCTACCTAGCGTTGAAGAGATCATTCAGGATTATCGTTTGGCTTACCGTAGTCGCCAGGCCAGTTATATCGGCAGGCGTGAGGTATTAAGTGGTAAAGCCAAGTTTGGCATATTTGGAGACGGCAAGGAGCTGCCGCAGCTTGCCATGGCACGTGTGTTCCGCAATGGCGATTTTCGTTCTGGCTACTACCGCGATCAAACCTTTATGTTTGCCACTGGTATGGCTTCCGTCCAGGAATTATTTGCCCAGCTTTATGCTGACCCTGATCTGGATGCCGAACCTTCCAGCGGTGGGCGCATGATGGACGCACATTTTGCCACCCGTAGCCTCAATCCCGATGGATCCTGGAAAGATCTAACCGCTCAACCCAACTCAACGGGCGATATTTCCCCCACTGGTTCACAGATGCCCCGCGTGGTTGGTCTAGCATATGCGTCCAAGCTGTATCGTCAGATCCCAGCTTTACAGCAATTCACCCAATTCTCAAAGGATGGCAATGAAGTCGCCTTCGCCACTATTGGGAATGCCTCCTGTGCTGAAGGTCTGTTCTGGGAATCGGTGAACGCTATCGGTGTATTACGTTGCCCGGCAATTCTGACAATCTATGACGACGGTTATGGGATTTCTGTTGCCAACGAATCCCAGATTGCCAAAGAAAATATCTCAGAGCTGCTGATGGGATTTCGACGCCCACCCGGTGAATGCTGTGATGGCTTCGATATCTATACCGTAAAAGGGTGGGATTATCCCGCCTTGATCGAGGCGTATCAGAAAGCCATCAAAGTTGCCAGGGAAGAGCATATGCCTTCGATTGTGCATGTTAGTGAGCTCACCCAACCTCAGGGGCACTCCACCTCAGGCAGCCATGAGCGCTACAAATCCAAAGAACGGCTGGCGTGGGAGCATGAATTTGATTGCATCAAGAAATTCCGTGAATGGATTTTGTCCCAAGGCTTTATCGCCTCTGATGAGCTCGAACGACTGGAAAAAGAGGATCAGCAATCCGTGGAAGAGGATCGCAAACGCGCCTGGGAAGCATACATAAATCCCATCCTGAGCGAGCGCTCCCAGGTTGCAAGTCTCATCGACCATCTGATTACTGATTCGTCTCATAAGGTTGCACTGGGTCAAATCAAAGATAAATTAATCAATATCCCCGTGCCCTTTCGCCGGGATGTCATGTCTGCTATTTCCGAAGTATTGATCGAAGTAAGAGACGAGCCATTGCCTGCCAGGCAGTTGTTGATCAACTGGGAAAAAGACCAGGAAGCTATCAACGAAGACCGGTATGGATCCTATCTTTATAGCCAATCAGCTGAATCAGCTCTGCTCGTGCCTGAGGTCAAACCCACATACTCGGAGTCTTCTCCCACGCTTTATGGCTTTGAAGTGATCAATGCCTGCTTCGATGCTGCTCTTACGCGCGAACCTCGCCTGATTGCTTTTGGTGAGGATGTGGGTCGCATGGGGGATGTCAACCAGGGCATGCGCGGCTTGCAGTTAAAGTATGATGAGCTGCATGTCGCTGATACAGGCATCCGGGAAGCCACGATTCTAGGTCAGGCTATCGGATTGGCATTGCGTGGCTTGCGCCCAATTGCTGAGATTCAATATTTGGATTACGTGCTCTTCGCATTGCAGCTTATGTCGGATGACCTGGCAACTCTGCTCTGGCGTACCCGAGGAGGCCAAAAAGCCCCTGTCATTATCCGCACTCGTGGTCATCGCTTGGAAGGGGTCTGGCATTCTGGTTCCCTGATGGCTGGTCTCATCCATTTATTGCGGGGCATATATGTATTGGTGCCGCGTAATTTTACCCAGGCTGCCGGTTTCTATAACACCATGTTGCTTTCAGATGAGCCAGCCCTGTTGGTGGAAGTGCTCAACGCTTACCGGCAGAAGGAGCGCCTGCCGGATAATATTGGTGAGATTACCGTTCCCCTGGGTGTTCCCGAGGTCATTCGTGAGGGGTCGGATGTTACCCTGGTCACTTATGGTGCTTGCTGCCGGATTGCCCTTGAGGCTGCAGACAAGCTGAGCAATGTAGCTATTGAGACCGAGGTAGTCGATGTGCAGACCCTGCTTCCATTTGACATCCATGGGATCATACTGGAATCACTCAAGAAAACCGGTCATATCATCTTTGTTGACGAAGATGTGCCCGGTGGCACCACCGCTTATATGCTCCAGGAAGTCATTGAAAAGCAGGCTGGTTACTACTGGCTTGATTCTCCCGCACGTACCCTGCCCGGAGCAGCTCACCGCCCTGCCTACGGCTCGGATGGTGATTATTGGTCCAAGCCAAACGTAGAAACGATCTTCGAAGCAATCTACGACCTAATGCATGAAGTATCACCGACGGATTATCCGTTGTTTTCTTGATCCACTCATTAGATTTTTCTTGGCTAGCAAATAGGAGGAGCCATGCCTACCAAGTTGATAATGCCTTTATTAGGAGAATCGGTCACTGAAGCCACTGTGACCAAGTGGCTTAAATCTGCAGGGGACAAAGTCGAGGAATATGAGCCGATCCTGGAAGTGAATACCGACAAGGTCGATACCGAAATCCCTAGCCCAACTTCCGGTGTGATCCTTGCCGCATTGGCTAAGGAAGGAGAGGTTGTCACGGTAGGCGCTTTATTGGGTTGGATTGGTCAACCAGGTGAAGCCGTCCCACAGGCCGGTGCTCCTGAGCAGCCAATGACTGTTTCAACTCCCGCAATACCGTCAGCTCCCCCTACTCCAGTATCCTCAGCCCAGCCAGCCCCTCCTCGCGAACTTGGTTTTATCTCCCCGGTGGTCGCTAAAATCGCTGCCGAGCAAAATGTGGATTTGTCCAAAGTTCCCGGCACCGGGATGGGTGGACGCATCACCAAAAAAGATATCGAGACTTATCTTGAAACGAGAAAGCAAGCCCCCGCGGCTCCTGCTCCAATCTCTCCACCTGCTCCCACCCCAACCGCGATGCCATCAGCTGTACCGACATTGGCAGGAACTTACACCGTGCTTCCTCAAACCCCGATGAGAAAGTCAATCGCCGAGCACATGCTGCTGAGCGAGCATACCGCACCGCATGTTTCCACCATCATGGAAGTGGATATGAGCTGTGTAGTGGATCATCGCAACGCCCATAAGGAAGACTATTCATCCAAGCAGGTTAATTTAACTTTCACCGCCTACTTTGTTGCAGCCTCGGTTGCTGCATTAAAAGCTTATCCTCTGGTCAATTCATCCTGGTCTGAGGAAGGTGTCCACATATACAATGCCATCAACATTGGCATGGCAACCGCACTGGGCGAAGAAGGGCTGATCGTCCCGGTGATCAGGAATGCTGATAACCTCTCGCTCCTCGGGGTTGCACGTACCGTCAATGACCTTTCTAACCGGGCACGTGCCCACAAACTGCAACCGGATGAAGTCAAGGGTGGCACTTTCACCATAACCAACCATGGTGTCACCGGCTCGTTATTTGCCACGCCCATCATCAACCAGCCTCAATGTGCCATACTGGGAGTAGGCATGATTCAAAAACGCCCTGTGGTTATTACTGATACTGACCAGGGTGATGTTCTCGCCATCCGTCCGATGATGTATCTTTCCCTGACCTTTGACCATCGGATCATCGATGGAGCGATAGCCGATTACTTCCTGGCTAAGGTTGTGGATACCTTACAGAAATGGGCTTGAGCAATATTTGTGCATATATTGGAAAAAAAGGGTATTTATAAATAACAACGTTATGGATCGAGCTAATAAAGGAGAGACCATGGAAAATTATGATGTTATCGTGATCGGTGCCGGACCAGCCGGGTATGTCTGTGCCATCCGCTCTGCCCAGTTGGGATTAAAAACCGCCATCATCGATAAGCAATGGTTGGGGGGAGTTTGCTTGAATGTGGGTTGCATCCCCTCCAAAGCCCTGCTCAGGAATGCCGAAGTCGCTCATATCCTGCGTGAACGCAGCAAAGAGTTTGGCTTCTCATTCGATAATCTGAACCTGGATTATGGTGTTGCCGTCAAACGTAGCCGTCAGGTTTCCGACCGTCTGACTAAGGGTGTTGGATTCTTGATGAAGAAGAACAATATTGCCGTCCATATGGGCTCGGCGAAGATGACCGCACGTGATACGGTGACGGTTACAGATGCAGAAGGGAAATCCATCGAGTTAAAGACAAAGAATATTGTCATTGCCACCGGCGCGACAACCATGGTACCACCAGCCTGGAAGGTGGATGGGAAAAACATCCTCACCTACCTGGAGGCTATCCTGCAGCCCACTCTGCCCAAATCTGCCATCATCATCGGGGCGGGTGCCATTGGGGTTGAGTTTGCCACAATTTGGAGCTCATACGGAGTTCCCGTCACCGTTGTTGAGATGTTGCCCCGCCTCGTGCCTCTTGAAGACGAGGAAGTCAGTTCTGAGCTAGCCAAAGCCTTCACCAAGCGCAAGATCAACTCCCTGGTCGGTCATCGTGTGGAGTCGTTGGAAGCTACCGAAGCTGGAGTCTCTTTGAGAGCATCCAGCGAAAATGGGGAGGTAACCTTGCAGGCTGAACAAGCACTGGTGGCGATCGGTTTTCGTCCCAATTCACGCGAGCTTGGGTTGGAGCAACAGGCTGTCAAGATTAATGATAAAGGTGCCATTGAGATTGATGAGCGCATGGCAACCAACGTACCCGGGATTTGGGCCGTTGGAGATGTCACCGCCAAGCTGATGCTTGCTCACGTCGGCTCAGCGCAAGGTATTGTCTGTGCCGAGAATATAGCTGGGGTGGAAACGATCCAGCTCAATTACGAGATGATGCCCCGTGCCACTTACTGCCAACCGCAGGTGGCTTCATTCGGACTGACTGAAAGCCAGGCAAAAGAACGTGGAATGGAGATAAAAGTGGGGAGATTCCCATTCCAGGCCAATGGAAAAGCCCTTGGGTTGGGAGATTATTCCGGTTGGGTAAAGATTATTACTGATGCCAAATATGGTGAGATTTTAGGTGGGCATATGATTGGTCCTGAAGTGACCGAGCTGCTGCCAGAGTTGACCATCGCCCAAATGATGGAGCTGACGACCGCTGAAATCGCCCGTAATGTCCACGCTCATCCCACCCTGAGCGAAACGCTGATGGAAGCGGCACACGCCGCAGAAGGCCACGCTATCCATATTTAGCTGAGACGGTTAAACATTCAGGGTTGCCACTAATTGGCAACCCTTTTTTGTTTATGATATACTTTTTTTAATGTTCCATTCTATCTATACGCGCCTGAAACGTACACCCATCTTGTATCGTATTGCCATTGGGAATGCAGTCATTATCATCATCGGCGCGGTCATTGGAACGTTCCTGACCCATTTATTGACAAACATCGCGGCCACATTATGGCACTTCGTCCTATTTGCATCCATTGGGATAGTTGTCAGCCTGATCCTGAACTTCACCATCATCCGGGCTGCCTTGCATCCCTTGCGTGACCTGCGTCAGATTGTTAACCGCATTCAGGCCGGGCAAGCTGAGGTGGCTCAGCTCGCTCTGGAAGACACCGATCCCGACATCCATCAACTCACCACTGCCCTCAATTCCCTCATTACTCAACTTGAAACCAGTAATCAGCAATTACGCGTGCTTTCTGAAAGAGCGATCAACGCCCAGGAAGAAGAAAGAAAACGCATTGCCCGAAGCCTGCATGATGATACCGGACAATCTCTGTCCACCCTTATTATTAATCTGGAGCGATTGGAGAATCATCTCCCCATTGATAGTGATGAGCTTGTGGATCGGTTGAGATCCATACGGCAGATGGCTGCAGGTAGCCTCGAATGTCTTCGTAGCATTATCTACGACCTGCGACCAGCCATTCTAGACGACCTGGGACTTCTCCCAGCCATCCGTTGGTATGCTCGCTCAAATCTGGAAGAAGCAGGTATTCAGGTTGAGCTTGAATTTCCTGACGAGCTTCCTGCCCTTCCCCAACCACTGACGACCACTCTTTTCAGGATTGCCCAGGAAGGTGTCAATAACATCATCCGTCACTCGCATGCTAAGAATGCCTGCATATCCATGGGAGCGCGAGAAAACGAAGTATACTTGCGGATTAAGGATGATGGGCATGGCTTCGATCCAACTAGTATGAGTCGTGAAGCGATCAATATGCAGCATTGGGGTTTGGTGGGCATTCAGGAGCGCATCGAGTTAGTTGGAGGCAGGATGAGCATCAGCTCCGACCCAGAACATGGCACAACAGTAATGGTTCATGCTCCACTGATGAGGTCTGAAGTACAAATAAATGGATAAAGTTCGCATATTGCTCGCTGACGATCACACCATCCTACGCGATGGAATCCGAGCCCTGTTGGAAGATGAGCCAGATATGACCGTGATTGGAGAGGCTGAGGATGGTCGCACCGCGGTCAAGCTTGCCTGCCAGTTAAAGCCCGATGTAGTTTTGATGGACATTGCGATGCCGTTGTTGAACGGTCTGGAAGCCACCCGCCAGATCAAGCACGATTGCCCGCAGGTGAAGGTGTTGATCCTGACGATGCATGAGAATGAGGAATATATCCGTCAGGTCCTCGCCAGTGGAGCAATGGGATATATTCTCAAAGATGCTGCTGCGCGCGAGCTATTGGATGCGATCCATGCCGTGCAGCAGGGCGAAGCCGTACTCTCACCAGCCATCACTCGTCTGGTGATTGAAAATTACTTGCGTTGGGGAGATCTTCAAAAAGATAACAACTCCAATGGGTTGAGCCCGCGTGAGCGCGAAGTGTTACAGCTCATTGCAGAAGGTTATTCCAATAAACAGATTGCCGAAATCCTGTGTATCTCCATCAAAACCGTCCAGGCCCATCGGATGAACCTGATGTCCAAACTGGATTTGCACGACCGTGCCGATCTGATTAAATACGCCATCCAACGGAAAATTATCGATATTTAAGCGAAAATAAGGCGCGCACTTGGATCAAATCAGGTCTTGAATTGATTACATTTGGGGGATTTTGCTGTAACCTACTAGTGTGACCTTTATCACAACAAGTAGGGAATCCAACCCTGCTGACATTCACAAACCAGCTAAATACGAGGTGGCTCTATGCGATTCTTTTCACTGAAGCGTTTTGGCATGCTTGCTATGCTGGTCGTTGCTGTCGGACTGCTCATATTCATCACTACCCATGCCCGGGCAAATTCACCCGTGACTGGTGACGAATCCAATTCAGCGCCATCACCTAATTGGGCATTGGCTGAATTAGAATCTTCATCCCCACAGCTTGTCGTCACTCCCCCTCCACCCAAAGAAGAACCCTGTTTGAGTTGCCATATTTTTGGGCAAAACAAAGGCATGTGGACGCCTCTTGCCCGCTGGACCCTCTTTGGAAGTCTGGGGTTTCTCTTCGTGTTTGGCGTTTACCGAAGCGCTAGCACGTGGGTGACGCGCTCTCCATGGAAGCCTCTTGCCAAACGGGGCGCTGATTGGGTGGATGACCGGTATAAGATATCTGAACCGCTCACAAAAATTCTCAAAAAGCCAGTACCCAAATATGCCCTTCACTGGTGGTACTGCCTGGGTGGCATAACTGCATTTCTCTTCGTTGTGCAGGGGATAACCGGGATATTGTTAGCCTTCTACTATAAACCGACTCCTGAAGCAGCCTATGCCAGCATTCAGTATATCGAAACCCAGGTGTTCTTTGGTTCTGCCATCCGGGCGATCCATCACTGGTGTGCCAACGGAATGATCGTAGTGTGCGTCGCTCATATGCTGCGGGTTTTCATCATGGGTGCATACAAAGCTCCCCGCGAGCTCAACTGGGTCTCCGGTGTGCTCCTGTTGGTTCTCACTCTGGTCTTTGGCTTTACCGGATACCTGCTCCCTTGGGATCAAAGGGCTTTTTGGGCAACCACGGTTGGCTCTGAGATTGCCGGTGCCATCCCGGCTATCGGGAACCTCGCTCTCGTCTTCCTGCGCGTTGGATGGAATGTCACTGGTGAAACGCTGAGCCGTTTCTTTGCGCTGCACGTTATCATCGTACCTTTGGCAACCGTCGCATTCATGGGTGCCCACTTCCTCATGATCCGACACCAGGGCATCGCAAAACCCCTATAAACCGACGAGGAGAAATTCTATGTCTGACATCGAACACACACAAGACGACACGATCCCTTTCTTTCCCGACCATGTGCGCACAGAGTTTTATGTTGTTTTAGGAGTTTTGGCGGTCGTCCTGATCATCGCTATCGCTGGGATGATTAAACCTGTCGGGATCGGGGAGCCTGCTGACCCATTAAATACACCTTTGCATGTCAAGCCAGAATGGTATTTCCTGGCTTTATACCAGATTCTCAAGAAAATCCCACCCATGGTGCTTGGGATTCAAGGAAAGATCATCGGTGTTGTCATCCCGATCATATTGGTTGGTCTCATCTTCCTCTGGCCATTCCTGGATAACAAACCTGATAAATCCAAGAAAGTATATTGGATCCGTCTGGCTTTTGTCATCTTTGCCGTCATAACCATAATCGCCCTGACCATTTGGGGGGAGGTAAGTTAGTTATGAGCCCAATCACGCGTCGTGAATTTATGAAGTTGGTCAATAAAGGATTGATGGTCACTGGTGCTGCTGCCATTGTGGGACCGGTTGTGGCATACTTTTATCCGAGCAACCTGCAGGAAACCCCCTCAGAGCCTGTCCTTGTATGCACCGTCGATGAATTACCCGTTGGTGAAAGTAAAACCATCAACTATGGACGGTACCCTGCCTTGGTCATAAATACCCCCGATGGTTTGCACGCTTTTTCTGCTGTCTGCACTCACTTTGCCTGTATCGTCAAATGGGAAGCCAGTCAGGGGAGGATCTATTGCCCCTGTCATGACGGATACTTCGACCCACTGGATGGTCACGTTATTTCCGGGCCTCCTCCAATCGCTCTGACCACGATTACGGTTAATGTGGTCAACAATGAGATTTATATCGGAGGTGCAGCATGACAGCCCAGGCAAATACTCAATCTGAGAAAAATAACGCATTGCATAAAATCAGTACTGCATTTGTAAAAGCCCTCCCGCGTATTCGTGACTTCTTCGTCCACGCCTTGGGTCAGGTCCGCATCTTGAAAAAAGCATATCCAGGGATCATGCACTTCCTCATCTTCTGGGGAGTAACGATCCAGGTGTTGGGAACGATCATCAATATATTAAATATGCTCTTGTTCTTTCCTTGGGTCATAACATTTCCACGCGAAACCGCCTACCTCATCTACGAGCTGGTCATGGATATCGCTGGAGTGATGATCCTCGCAGGAGTCATTATGGCATTTTTCAGGCGTCTGGTCCTGCGCCCTAAATTCCTGGAATCTCACTGGGATGATTATTTCGCTTTAACCTTGCTAGCGTTGATCCCACTGTTGGGTTACACCATGGAAGGCACTCGTCTGCTGGCCACCAACCCACCTTGGGCAGCTTGGTCCCCAATCGGAAATCTTGTTGCGCGCCTCATGTCTGGCTTGGGAATGACCCCTCTAGTGGCAACCCAGTTACACGATATTCTATTTTGGGTTCATGCAGGTGTGGCGCTGACATTGGTTGCCAGTATCCCCTTCACCAAAATGCGACATCTCGTCTATGCTCCACTGCATGTCATCTTCCGCCCATTGCGTAAGATGGGCGCTCTCGAGAAAATCGAGAATATCGACCAGGCTGAGATTTTGGGCGTTGGTAAAGTGTCTGAATTTACCTCTCAGCAGTTGTTATCGTTTGATGCTTGTGTGAACTGCGGGCGCTGTGAAGAAGCCTGTCCAGCGAATATCAGTGGAACCGCTTATTCACCCCGCACACTCATCCAGACGTTGCGCCAGAAAATGGTCGATGCTTTGGAAACACCCAACGGGAAATCCAATCAGGAGCTCTTTGCTGAAACGTTTTCAGAAGCTTACCCCTGGCAATGCACCACTTGTGGTGCATGTACGGTGCGCTGCCCGGCATTTGTCAACCCAGTGGATGAGATCGTTGACATGCGACGCTACCAGGCACTCACCACCGGCAAAGTCCCCAAGTCGGTAGCAGATGCATTGCGTAATATAGAACGCCAGGGTAATCCCTGGGGAATACCCGCCCAAGACCGGTTGAACTGGTCTGAGGGTTTAAATCTTCGCCAGCTCGCACCTGGAGACGAAACCGACGTGCTGTTTTTTGTTGGCTGTGCCTCAGCTTTTGACGATCGCAATAAGAAAGTCGCTCGATCCTTCGTCCACTTGCTTCAAAAAGCTAATGTTAATTTTGGAGTTCTGGGTTTTGACGAAACCTGTTGTGGTGAAACAGCCCGCCGGATGGGTAATGAATATCTGTTTCAGGTCTTCGCTGAGCAGAATCTGGAAGCCATGGGCAAGATCAAATTCAACCGTATCGTTACCCAATGCCCTCACTGTTTCAACACGCTCAAGAACGAATACCCTCAATTTGGAAGCAAGTTTACAGTCCAACACTATACCGAATATCTATCTGGGTTATCCCTGACCAAAGATATCTCACCCAATGGTAATGGATTGAAAGGTCGCCTTGCTTACCATGATTCATGCTATCTGGGTCGGTATAACCAAATCTATCAGGCACCTCGGCAATTACTTAAAGATGCCCAATTACACCCCCTCGAGCTCCCCCGGCATGGAGAGAACAGCTTTTGTTGCGGTGGGGGTGGCGGTCAAATGTGGTTGGAGACTGACCCAAATACACGCATTAACCATCGTCGCCTCGCTGATGCCTTGCAGGTCAAGGCGGATGTTGTTGCCACGGCATGCCCATACTGCTTGCTCATGTTTGACGACGCCATCCGTTCCAAAGGTCTCAGTGAGCAGGTGCAGGTGATGGATATCGCAGAGTTATTGGAAAGACAATTATCAGTGTGATACTTTTTAGGTGTAGGAAAGTCGGGAGGTATTTCGATGGATAACCAATGGTTTCTTGATACGCACGGCGACCCGCTGGGGAAGGTGCACGAATTTATCAAGCAAATTTGGCTGGAAACCAGCTTGGAAGGCATGTTGGTCACCATGGATGGAGGTGATGAAGCGCATGCCACTCCGCATTATGTGACTGATGTCGCTTTCATTGACGCGGTCAATCCCTTTAAACCCCTCATGGAAGTTAATGCGGCCAGGCTCATCCCCGGTTTGTTGGAAAATTATCCAGATGCAAGGCTCGGTGCAATACTGAGACCCTGTGAAATGCGTGCATTGACTGAAATGACCAAGCACGCTTCATTCAATTTGGATCATCTCCTGACAATCAGTGTCGATTGCCTTGGGACATTACCTGCGGATGAATACCAATGGCGTCTTGAGCGAGTCGAAAAAAACCTTCCAGTAGACGAGCATAGTTTAGCCGATACTTATGACGAATTAGCTCATGAGGCATTAAAATTCGCACGCCAGGGTGGAATCATCCCTTATCGATATCGCTCAGCCTGCCAGGTCTGCACCTCTCCCGCCGCCAAACAAGCGGATATCAATATTCATGTCCTTGGGTTACCCGTCCGCCAGCAAATGATTGTATCTCTAAGTGACGCCAAGATAGCTGAGACCATCAATCTTGAAAAACTGATCGATGGCATAGCTGATGAGGCTCTCATTATCCAGCATGAGCGCATCTTATCGAAGATGTGCGAGCGCCACCAGAGAACAATGGAGCGAGTGAACGAAGGTTTGGGCAGCCTGGTACCTGCGGATGTGGATGCAGTCATTCGTCAGTTGGAAAGCTGTGGTGATTGCCAGAATTGCATGGATGTGTGCCCCATCTGCTCCGTGGACCGACCTGATCGTAACGCGGATGGTCATTATGACCGCTCAGGTGTGATGCGCTGGTTGGTTTCCTGTTCTGGTTGCGGCATGTGCGAGCAATCCTGCCCCAATCACCTGCCCATTTCAGCTATTTTTGCACATATTCGCCAACAGCTGGCTAGTCAATGGGAATACGTCCCAGGTAGATCGATAAACGACCCTCTTCCTTTGATTTAAGCGCTGATTCTAATTTCTTGAGCGAATATCCTAGTATCTCTATAGAAATAATACTTATTACATCGCATTGTTGACATTCCAAATATAACGTCATAGAATTGCTTTAGTATCTTGCCCATTCATTAAATTCAATTGCATGAAATGGAGGTGCCTGGGAATAATACACTTATTTATACATCCGGGAAATAATGTCCGGCCATCGCCAGAGAAATATTCTGGCATATCAGTTATCAGATCAAAGGAGGATAAAATGTGGATTCTCCGGGTCAATATGAATGACCAGTCTTACAGGGTGGAGAAATTACCAAAAGCGTATAAATACTTGGCCGGGCGGGCGCTCACATCTACCATCGTCGCAAAAGAAGTCCCGCCTTTATGCCATCCATTGGGTCC